>DAOUWT010000187.1 GCA_030666985.1 Chloroflexota bacterium | reverse complement strand
GCGTTCCCCTTCGAGCGTTGTAAGTAGAATGATATTCACGCAACACGTTTTACTAAAGGAATATAGCATGCCCCGAAACGATGGACGCAGCTACGACCAAATCCACCCCGTGACCCTGACCCCCGACTACGTGATTTACCCCGAAGGTTCCGTGCTGATTACGGCCGGGAACACCAAAGTCCTTTGCAATGTCACCATCAAAGATGAAGTGCCATCCTGGAAAGAGCGGAACAATATTCCCGGCGGATGGGTGACGGCGGAATACGCCATGCTCCCGCGCTCTACTCACACCCGCACGCGCCGCGAAACCGCTGGCTTGGGGGGACGCACCCAGGAGATTCGGCGCCTCATTGGGCGCAGCCTGCGGGCTGCCATTAACTTGGAGAAACTTGGCCCCCGCACCTGCATTGTGGATTGTGACGTAATTCAGGCCGATGGCGGAACACGGACGGCCGCCATCACCGGCGGATACGTGGCCCTGAGGTTGGCGCTCCAGCCCCTGGTCGAACGGGGAGACCTTTCCCCGGACGTGTTTGCCTCACCCGTGGCGGCCATCAGCGTGGGGATGCTCAATGGCCAGCCTCTGCTGGATTTGTGCTACGAAGAGGACTCCGCAGTCGATGTGGACATCAATGTTGTCATGAATGGGGCCGGAGAATTCATCGAAATCCAAGGCACTGCCGAAGGGGCTACCTTCTCTAGGGGAGAGTTGGACACAATGCTAAACCTCGCTGCTAAAGGTATTCAAGAACTAATCCAGATTCAACATTCTAGTCTCTAGTCACCAGTCTTTAGTCGCTAGTCTCCAACCTCCAATGCCCAATATCCAATACCAAAAAAGCCCCCGGAGCTAAAAGCTCACGGGGGCTTGGGTTTTCATCAAGCTCAGGAACGCGGTTCCTCCGAGGAACCGCGTTCCTGAGCGGAAATTACTTGTGGACGACTTCTTACTCATCCCCTCCGGTTGAGGGCGCTGCTGGGATTTGTTGTTGCTGTTGATTGAGTATCTGTAATAATTCAAGCGGTAAAGCAGGCTCTGTAGGAACATCGTCAGCCCAATTTTCATTAATCACAAACTGGCCTGCGTATTCAGCCCGCTTTTCAGCCAGCCAATCCCCGAAAGCTGATTGGCGTTTTTGCTCTAAGGTAGCCGTGTCAAGGGGGCGTTCTTCACGTCCTAGAACCTGGATGATGTGCCATCCAAAAGAGGTTTCAACGGGGTCACTGGTTTCTCCAATCTCTAGAGCGAAAGCCGCGTCTGCAAAGGGGGCTACCATTGCGTCTTGTGTGAACCAGCCTAAATCACCACCTGTCTCAGCGCTTGGCCCTGTGCTGTATTCCTGGGCCAATTCGGCAAAATTAATACCATCGTTCAATTTACCGAGAACCTCTTGAGCGGTTTCTTCATCCTCTAGGAGAATATGTCTGGCCCAAATATGCTCTTGGGTTACTTCCACGTCGGTTGTGACAGCTTCCATGATCTTTTGGCTGTAAATATAGGCTTTTACCATATTGCGGAGGGTTTCTTCCTTCATCCCAATTTCTAAGTCCAAGTTATTGAGAGTTTCTTGGTAGGCCTCCAAATAACGCTCGTGGGTATATTCGGTGGGCTGAAGGATGGGGGTAGCGGTTGGATCCTTCTCTCCGTCTTCCTCTGGCTCCATTGTAGGGGTAGAAGTTGGGATACCTTCTTCGTCACCCTCTGTGGTTGGCTCTGCCGTTGGGGTTGCTGTATCAGGAACTAGCGTCAATTGCTGAGACGTGAGGGTGGAAGTCGGGAGGGTCTCCTGTGCGGGGGCCGGCGTGGGCGTCCCTTTGGCGTAGTAACCGAATAGATGCTGTATTTCTTCTTCAAGCTCTTCTTCGCTTAACTCGATTCCCAGCTTTTCCGCCTCTTCCAAGATTATTAGTTCATCTTTGAGAGCATCGATGGTCGCTTGCCCAACCAGTATGGGCTGGAGCTGGTTTGCAATTTGCATTACATAATCAGCCATACCATATTGATACATCTGGATGGCCTGGTTGACCATATTTAAACGCTGGTAACTAACGCGTTGCTTGAATTCCGAGGTACTTACGGAATGTGCCCCCAATTCTACAATGGGTGTATTGGGCTTGAATACGTTCTCCGCGATCAGGCCGTATACTACAAGACCAACAACAATAACTAACACAGCGATTGTGCCAATTAGGATATAGCGCTTCTGACGATCTTCTTTCTCTCGTTGCGCGATGAACTTGTTTTTACGTTTTGGCATAGTTTTACCTCTTATACACTAGTCTCGAATGAATTCGAGGCTGTCTTGCAAAATCCACCTACGTGGATTAGGCTGCCGCCGGAACGTTTCCGGCTCAATCGTGGAAAAGATTGATGCTTTCAAACACCCTCTGAGTTGCTATCGTAATTCTTCACCGGTGAAGGGAAGGAGCGCCATGTGGCGGGAGCGTTTGATAGCTCGTGCTAGCTCTCTTTGGTGCTTGGCGCAGGTTCCAGTGTGACGGCTGGAGCGGATCTTGCCGTGATTGGTGACGAAGCGGCGCAGCGTTTCCACGTCTTTATAGTCTATTTTCAATTCAGGATCTGCACAGAATCTGCACTGCCAACTACGGCGTTGTTGTCGTTTATAGGTTGCCATTTTTCGTACTCCTACTCTAAGTCAAGTTAATGGGTCCCTGGGACTTTGCGTGGCAGGTTAACCAAAGTATAATTTTTCGCCACTAATTGCACGAATTACACTAATTTTTTGCTTTTTTTTTCGTGCAAACTCGTGAAATTTGTGGCAGATTTTTTGGTCAAGCACACGAAATACCAAAGAGCCAAGTTAATCTAATTGCCAGGGTTCAGATCAAAACGGGAATTCATCCTCCAACTCGGCTTCATCTTCTGATAAATCTTTGCCTGATTGGGGGCGGCTTCCCAACATGATCAGTTCTTGGGCAACAATTTCTGTTGTCGAGTGGTGTTTTCCGTCCGCATCGTCCCACTGGTGGGTATGCAGGCGGCCTTCTATGTAAACCTGTTTTCCTTTGGTGAGGTACTGATTACAAGTTTCAGCCAGCCTTCCCCAGGCTATCACGTTGAACCACTCCGTTTCCTGGTGGCGTTCGCCATCGGGGGATGTCCAACTTTGATTTGTAGCCACTCGGAACTTCGTCATGGGTTTCCCAGACTTCGTGTAGCGCATTTCTGGGTCGTGTCCAAGATTGCCAATGATCATAACCTTGTTGAGTCCTCGGGACATTTTAAGCTCCTCGGAACTTATGCCGTGTGGTGCGTGAGAGGGCACTGCCTCACCCACATACCCTCATTGTAAGGGATTTCAGGTTGAGGCTATTCTCGTCTGATAGTTAGATAACGGAAAATAGGCTCTTGAAGTTGTAGTCTGCGTTCCAGGGGCGCAACTTCAGTGGGGGGCAGCTTTATATTAAATATAAAATACTGACCCTCTTTCACGTTGCGAATCATATAACTGAGTTTTTTTCTACCTGGCACAGTTTCTTTTTCTATAGTGCCCCCTGCATCAGTTATCCATCCTCTAATTTTGTCAACCAGTTCACTGGTTGGTGTTTCATCAAGCTCAGGGCTGATGATAAAAGCGAGTTCATAGTCTCGCATAAAAAACCTCCTTCCACGGGGTTGCCCTTGGACTGCATGGTCGGTGCGCCAAGAACGGAAAGTAATCTTATTTTTGACCGAGACAGAGTTTAACATACGTGTCCTGTTTTGAGAAGGGGGTTGGCAGGGGTGATTGCATGTAAATACAATATCGTGGAAGCCCACCCCGGAGGATCTGCCGATCCTCCTCGAGCGTGGAAGAAGGGGGTTGGCAGAGATACATTATGCAATATAATTAGTGAGAGTTGGAGTTGCGTCCCCCTGCGGGGATGCTTCGCGATGATGCGTGATGCGTGATGCGTGAAAAACCCTTGACGGATTTCCGCCGCACCCCCCCGTCCCCCCCCAAAATCCACGAGGAACGACATGAAAGAGAGAGATAAAGTAATCTCAATGGACTTTAGGAGAACTTATGTCATTAGATGTGCGTATTCTAGTAGTTGACGATAGCCAGACGATGCGGGAAAGCGTTGTCCGCATCCTCGCCAATGAAAAATATATTACCCAAGAAGCCGCCAACGGCGCAGAAGGCTTGGAGATGGCCCTGGCCGATCCCCCAGACCTGATCCTGATAGACCTGGAAATGCCCCTCATGACTGGCCTAGAAGTTGTGGACGCGCTCAGCTCCCGGAAAGTTGAAATCCCCATCATTCTCATGACCTCGCATGGCTCCGAAGCGCTGGCGGTTGAACTTTTCCGCAAAGGGGTGAAAAACTATCTTATCAAACCCTTTGACTCCGAAGAAGTCATCAGAGCCATTGACCGCGCCCTCACCGAAGTCCGCTTACGGAAAGAGCGGGATACTCTAACGCAGAACCTGATTGCGGCCAACCAAGAACTTAGAGACCGGGTGCGCGAGTTGGATACTCTTTACCAGGTAGGAAAATCGGTAACATCCGTCCTGTCTCGCGTTCAACTCCTGGAGCGCATAATGGATGCCGTCTTCTACATCACAAAAGCAGAGGAAGCCACAATCCTGCTCATCAATGAAGAAACCGGCCAACTTCAGCCAGAACTCCACCGCCAGCGCGTAGAAGGTGAAATTGGGCGCGCCTCACGCCGCAGCGCCAAAGAACTGATGCGCAGAGCGTCTGCCACGGGAGAAAGCATAGGCGCCGAAGCCATGCACGCCGCCCCGCTCAAAGTTGGCGATAAGATCATAGGCGTACTCTTGGCCGGGAACCGCGTGAGCGGCAGCCCCTTTTCTGAGCACAAGCAACAACTCCTGCTAGCCCTAACAGACTACGCCGCAATTGCCCTCGAAAACGCCCACCTTTACGAAAACCTCCACCAGGCCAACCAGGCCAAATCAGAATTTGTGTCGCTTGTGGCCCATGAACTCAAACAGCCCATGACCTCTATTAGAGGCTACGCCGACATGCTCGTGAGGGGTGGAGCCGGCCCCATCACCTCCCAGCAAGAGCAATTCGTGGACGCCATCCGTGGCAGCACCGAACGCATGCAAAAGTTGATCTTCGACCTCCAAGATATCTCCCGCATAGAAACCGGGCAAATGAGCCTAGAAATAGCCCCCACAGACCTAAAGAGCATCCTCGAAATAGCCTCGCGCGAAATGCAGGGCCAACTCAAAGCCAAATCGCAAAAGCTAATTGTGAATGCGCCAGAAAATTTACCCCACGTAAAGGCCGATTCGTCACGATTGATGCAAATAATAGCCAACCTCTTCAGCAACGCCCATAAATATACCCCAGAAGGCGGGCGTATTAGGGCTAGAGCCTGGCCACAGGATGAGTACGTGCATTGCGCCGTGACTGATAACGGGATTGGCATGTCGGAGGAAGAGCTGACCAAACTCTTCACCAAATTCTTCCGCGCCGAAGCCCCGGGCCTGGAAAGCGTCCCCGGAACGGGCCTGGGGTTGTGCATTGTCAAGAACCTTGTAGAGCTTCAGGGGGGAGAAATCGAGGTCAGCAGCAAGGTGGGGCGCGGGTCAACCTTTGCCTTCACGCTTCCCATCGCTTCAGAAGCATAACCCTTTTTGCTCAACTACTTACACGTTCTGAGGGGAACGACAGTTTCCCGGACTCCACCCGCAGGAGCTGCCGATCCTGCTCGAGCGTAGTGAATATTGTAAAGTT
>DAOUWT010000335.1 GCA_030666985.1 Chloroflexota bacterium | reverse complement strand
TGCGCATCCTACGGTTAGCTGCACGCATGCTGGAAACCGAAGTGGCTCATGCCCTGATGCCGCCCAGAGCGCCGAGATCTGACCTCTCGGCATGGGCATTTCTAATTGTCGCTGATGTCCATTTCTAATTGTCGCTTGACAACCAATCGATTGAAATTGATGCTGACAAGCGAAACCGACCTACATTGGTTGATGATCCAATCCACGCAGGTGGATTTTGCACACGGTGTGCATCCATTGGTGAGCCAGCTTCGAATTTATTCGATTGCTTTCTCCTGAAAACCGCTCTCCAACGGGATCAGCCAGTCTAAACTCCTTATAGGGTTAAAGGTTTTGTTTTAGGTAGGCTCAGATTATGTGGAAAGAGATGCGAAAGTGGTTGCTGATAATTATATTGGCGTCAATCTTACTAGGAGCATGTGCATCACCGGCGCCACAAGTAGCCGAAGAAAGGTATTATCATTTTGTAGATCCTCGTTTTCGCGAGATTTACATTTTCCTTCATTGGGAGGGGGAATCTATTTTGAGGGGAGAAGTTTCTTCGCTATGTAAAAATACTGCAACTGGTATTGAGAAACAATACTTTGAAAACGGGATTTTGGTATATGACCCGAAAGCGTCCCAATTTTACCTGGAGTCATTGGATATAGAATCCATCCCAGAGTATGTTGTTCCACTCCAAAATGAGCCTTCCAATGCTCGCAAGATAGATGGATACCTCATTTTAGAGGACTTTGCCTCCCTTTACGATGAATATGGGGAACGTTGGCTGGGAAAGCCTGCTACGAGTACTCTCTGGAATTCTAAGTTGAGAAGGTTTGAACAATACTTTGAAAATATAGCCATGTTCCGGTTTGAAAACGATCCTCCGGGGGTAGTGCATTTTATGTCTTACGGGAGGCGGAAATATACCGCCCATGATTGCCAGGAAGGCTCAATTACTACTCACTCAGACGAAATCCCAACGTTAACTCCAAATTTTGGTCTTGCCCGTATAGCAGAAACCCGCTTGGGATATGCTTTCATCGGTCAAGTAGTTTTGAGTGAGTACCAGGCAGAAGATGGGAAGCGGGAAGTGATATTCGAAAACGTAGTTGCCTACGCTGATCCAGATAGCCCAATAGGAGTTTCTCTCCGACCGTTAGCGCGTTTATTAGATGTTCCCACCGACTCTCTGGAATCACCGAGAGAGGGAATGAGCTTTCGGGCTATAGAAGACGGGAAAGGTTACAACATTCCGGATTATTTCAACAACTTTATCCATCTTCATTCGGGGCATGAGCTATCAGGTGAACCGATCACCCGTTTGCAGGATATGGGAGATGGCGTCTGGCAACAGTGTTTTGCGAATTACTGTTTGAAGTATGATTCCCACGCTTCCTCTCAGACCCAGGTATCTTTACTTCCTTTAGGCATAGACTACAAAGCAACAATATATAGCCCCGCCCCCACTCCTACTTCTCCCCCTACTCCGGTTCCCACACAAGTTCCTTCTATTGAGTTGGGTATCTGGGTACTTCATGATAAAATTTCTACCTCGCAATCCCAGATATTTGGAGCATGTGCTTTTGAGGGGGACAAACTCCTCCAAGATTATGTGGCTGATTTGCGTGTGTTTATTTCTTCTGATGAAAAAAGCTACCCCTTCTCGGCACCTAACGAGAGTGGATGTACGTACTTAACCCTTCCGCCGATCGTGGAGAGCAACGGCACAACGATAGAGTATCAGGTTTGTATCACCACTTCCTGGGGAAAAACTCTTTGCGAAGAGGAGAGCTTCTTGATTTGGGAGAATCCCTGATACTAGCTTAGGGGACTGTTTGAAAGAACTCCAAGCCATACTTGTGCCACGCCCAAGCGGATGGCAGACTGATCATCACTAACTATGCCTAATGGAGACATCCAATTTTTCCAATATATCCTGGACAGCTTTCATTTCTTCAACCAGACTATCGGTGTCATTGTGCCATAGGCTTGCAGCATGGAGACGAGCACCGGCTAGAACATTACGAAAGATGTACCGTGTTTTCTTCCCTTTTTCTGGTTATGCTCCATCAATGGCTAAAACACCCCCCATTGCTCAAGATTTGTTCTTGATGTTCATCCAATTCAAAGGTATATCCTTTGAGTGCAAAACCATCTGCTATACCCGATCGGTAGACTATATGGGGTTGGGGACACGTGGTCTCTCGGTTTTCGCACCGATATCCCCAAGTAGCCACTTTGGCTATTTCCTTCATGGAGACTATGATCTTTGACCAAGCAAGGTGACTGCGTTCTAACGCGCCGAAAAGTGCCCTGCCGAAACCTGTTAGATCTGTGAGATTGCGTAAATATTGTGTGATATACTTTTACTGGACCTGAACATGAACAAGACAAAATCCACGATCCGGAATGAAAAATACAGAGTTCCAACAATGGCTGTTCTGGTGGGTATGTGCTGCCTGCTCACCTACTATTTCCACTGGGTGCTTGGGACCGAAGTCGTCTTCAGCCACTTCTTTTACATCCCCACCATCCTGGCTGCTGTGTGGTGGAAGAGAAGGGGTCTAGTGGTACCCTTATTTCTGGCTTCATTGCTGCTTGTCAGTCATCCCCCTTCACGCTTTGGATTGGATTGGAACGTTGCCAATGACCTGGCGCGGGTTGCTTTGTTCATTGGCGTTGGCACGACAGTCAGTATCCTGAGCGAGAGGGTGGAGAAGGCCGAGGTAAGGCTGAGGCAGCACGCCGAAAACATCGAAAGGATGGTCGAGGAACGAACGGAAGAGCTGAGAGAAACCAGAGACTATCTTGACAACCTGATCAGATATGCCAATGCTCCCATCATTGTCTGGAATCCGGCCAACGAAATAACCGTTTTCAACCAGGCTTTTGAAAAGTTGAGTGGACAGACAGAGGCGGAAATGATGGGTCAGCCGCTGGATATACTGTTCCCCGCAGACAGCCGTGCTGACTGCTTGCATAAGGTAGACATCGCTTCGAAGGGAGAATACTGGGAAACGGTGGAGATACCGATTCTTCGA
>DAOUWT010000069.1 GCA_030666985.1 Chloroflexota bacterium | reverse complement strand
GATTCCGCTCCCCGGACAACTTTATCTTGTCACCGAAACTGATATTGATATCATGTTGGGACACGCCGACGATATCAAACCCTCTATATTGATAGTGGATTCCATTCAAACCAGCCACATCCCGCGCCTGGAATCTTCGGCGGGGTCAGGATCCCAGGTCAGGGAGAGCGCATCGTGGCTGCGGGAGTACGCCAAGACCACCGGCACCAGCGTCTTTCTCATTGGGCACGTCACCAAAGCAGGAACGATTGCCGGCCCCCGCGTCCTGGAGCATATCGTAGACACCGTTTTATACCTGGAAGGAGACCGCTACCAGGCCTATCGTCTGCTGCGCTCGGTCAAGAACCGCTATGGAGCAACCTCAGAGGTGGGCGTCTTCGAGATGCGGGAACGCGGGCTGATCGAGGTCACCAACCCATCCGAGGCATTTTTGGCGGAGCGGATGGTCAACGCTCCCGGCTCGGCAATTGTGGTCACCATGGAGGGCACGCGCCCCATCCTGGTCGAAATTCAGGGCCTGACCAACCCCACTTCTTTTGGAAATCCCCGCCGCACGCCCAACGGGATTGACTTCAACCGCTTGCTGCTCACAGTGGCCGTCCTGGGACGCCGGGCCGGTATCCGTCTCTCGGAGCAAGATGTCTTCGTGAACGTGGTGGGGGGATTGAAGATCAGCGAACCGGCGGCGGATTTGGCAGTGGCGGCGGCGATCGCCTCCTCGGTGCGGGACGTGCCTGTCAAGGCGGATACGATCCTGGTGGGGGAGGTGGGACTGTCTGGGGAGCTGCGCATGGTCAGCCGTCTGGCGGAACGGCTCAAAGAAGCCGCCAAATTAGGATTCCGGGCAGCCATTGTGCCCCGCCGCCTGCGCAAGGGGGATGTGGCCTACCCGGAGGGAATCGAGGTCGTGGAGGCGCGGTCGTTGAACCAGGCTCTTAAGCATGCTTTAATAGAACGCGGTTGACGCTGATTTAACGGATTTGCGCGGATTTTATTTTTATGTTTTTTATCCGCGCCTATCCGCCCAATTCGCGTCATCCGCGTTCAATTTCTCCTCTTTATTTGAACTCTCAATCTTAACCTATGCCCACTCTCCCCACTTTCCACGTCGGCCCCATCCCCATCTACGGCGACGTCATCCTCGCCCCCATGGACGGCTACTCCGATTGGCCTTTCCGCTCCCTGTGCCGGGAGCTGGGTTCCGCGCTGAGTTACACCGAGTTCATCCGGGCCACGGATGTCTTGATCCGCCCCCATTACGTGGAGGATAAGCTGGCCTACACAGAGAACGAGCGCCCCATCGTTTACCAAATTTACGGCAGTAACGCCGAGGAGATACTGGCGGCGGCGTTGCGCCTCCGTGAGCGTGAGCCGGACATCATAGATATCAATATGGGCTGCCCGAAAAACTCCATTGCCAACCGAGGCGCGGGGGTAGGCCTGATGCGCTCACCCCGCGAGGTGGCCCGCATCTTCAAAACGCTCACCCACGCCCTGGATATACCCATCACGGGCAAAATCCGCCTGGGATGGGAGAATGACCAGAACGATCTCAGACCTCGGAGGTCTTCGAGACCTCCGAGGTCTGAGACCCTGAACTATGTTCAAATCGCTCAAATTATCGAGGAGAACGGAGGGGCACTGGTGGCCGTCCATGCCCGCACCAAGGAGCAAGGTTATGGGGGAAAAGCCAACTGGGACGCGATTGCCGAAGTCTGCCGGGCGGTTTCTATCCCGGTGCTGGGAAACGGGGATGTGCAAACCGTGGCAGATATTCAGGCCATGAAAGAGCATACTGGCTGTGAGGGGGTGATGATCGGGCGGGGGGCGCGGGGGAATCCCTGGATTTTCTCCCACCTTGACCGGGATGATGTTCCCCCCGCCCAGATCAAAGAGACCATGCACACGCACCTCTCCCGCAGCCTGGAATTCTACGGCCCGGAGCGGGGATTGATTCTCTTCCGCAAATTTGCCGCGGGCTATCTTGCCCCCTACGAATTAGCTGTTGATGTACGCAAAAAATTACTCACCCGGGAAAGCCCGAGTGAGTTCAAAGCACTGTTAGCTATGGTAATGCGGGAGATAGAACGCGGATGACGCAGATTCGGCGGATAGACGCGGATTAATACTTTTTTTGTTTATATCCGCGAACATCCGTATCATCCGTGTCATCCGCGTTCCATTAAAGCTCGTTATCCAGCAACTCCCGTAATTCGCCCAGAGCCTGTTCGCGGCTGCGGAAATGGATGGCGTTCAGGCCCGCCTGGCGAGCGGCCTCCACATTTTCTAACATATCATCAAGAAAGACGGCTTCGTGCGGCTCACAGTCTAATTCCCCAATCACATGCTGGTAAATTTCCTGGTCGGGTTTCGCTATCCCCAATTCGGCGGAGATAAAAACATGCTGGAATGCATCAATTATCCTCATTTCATCGGTGAGCGATTTGCGGAGGTCGCCCCAGGCGTTGCTCAACAGGCCGGTCGTGTAGTAGGGGTGCAGGCCACGGATGAAGTCTACCAAGTCCATGTCTAACTTGTCCCCGCACCAAAATTCCTTTTGGAATGTTTCTATCTCTTGGGGAAGGAGGTCAAATTTCTCGCCCACTTTCTCCCAATGCTCCTCGGCCGTCATTTTTCCCACGGTGGCCAATTGAGCGCTTTCTTGCCGGTAAACAATGTCTATCAGTTCGTCAACGGTCACATCGTAACAAGCGGCTAACGCCTCTCGGGGCTGGGGGTTTTCTAAATGTATCAAAACCCCGCCAAAGTCAAAGAGTACAGTTTTTATAGTCATTTTTCCTCGCAAAGTTATTTTTTAGGGCGGAAACGTTGGGGGGCATTATACCTCACCCACCGCTCGGTTACAAACCTTCGCTATCCTTTGGAAATGTATTGACGATTCTCCCATATACGGTAGCCCTGAATGCAGTCGCCCTGTTGCTTGACGCCCTTGACGTTAACGTCTACAATTACAATAAGAGTGTTGTTTTGATCCCATATTTTCTTATAGAGTTCAAGAGGAGGTTCTCATGGCTAGCTGGTTGAAAGCAGGTCTAATTGGAGCAGGAATTTTGGTCGTATTGGCACTGGTCAGTATCATCCCCTTTGCAGGGTTGTGCGTGGTACCCTTGCGCTGGATTGCTTATATCGTGATTGGAATCATGGCAGCTTCCTATATGACTCCCCCGCGCGAGGCAGGGAAAGCTGCCGGGCAAGGCGCGTTGGCCGGCATGGTGGCCGCAGCCGTTGGTGGAATCGTTAGCATGGTCATCAGTGTGATCCAAGTCAGCATTTTTGGAGGCGCCCAACAAATGACCGATATTGTCAGGCAAATCCCACCAGAGGTCATGCAACAGCTACGTGATGCGGGCATCCCCGTGCGAGAGTTGCTAAGTAGTGGGACTCCGGCTGGGGTAGGCCTGGGCAGCGCGGCCCTGTGTAGTTCGGTGTGCTGCATGGGTGGAATCGCCTTTGCCGCTGCGCTGGCTGCCTTGGGTGCAGCCATCTATGCCGGTATGAAATCAGAGTGATTCGTCGCTAAGTTGCGCGTGAATTTTGGCTGCCTCGGCTTTGAAGTCTGGGATGTCGCGTTTCATGGGAAGATGTTCACCCCACACCTTTGCTCATCGCTGCGCCCATAGAAGCCAGCAAAAAGACCGTGGTCGCCACGGTGACGAGCCACAGGGATCGGTTGAGGCGGAACATGGGCAGGCCCATCAGCAGGATAGAGCCAAAGAAGAGCACCAGATAGGGGATGAGAATCTCGTAGCGCATGGGAGAGCGGAACTCGACTGGCCAGGCATAGTCCACGATGACCATGAGGGCGAGGAAAATGAGGTAGACGGTGGGGCCGATGCCATGCAGCCAACCGGCGCGGGCGCGGACGAATGCCACCAACACCACCGCCGCCGGGATGCCGAGGGCGAGCATCACGTATCCCAGGATGTGGTTGATGTCCATGCTCCCCGTGCGGATACGGGAGAGGAAGCCAATCCCTTGGAGGATGTTGACGAGGTTGACGATAATCCAGGCGGTGAGAGCCGCCCACCAGGGGAGGGAAGTGAGTTGATTCATAAATTGAAACTCTTTTGTGAAATCCCCCTATAAATCCATTTCATCTGCATATTTGTATGAGATCGGATCCAATTCGTCGGTCTCCAGATAACCTATTTCCTGATGTGCTTTTTCACTAATACTCGTTGCTGAATATTCTTGAAAATGTTCTTTGACTTTTGCAAGAATTCTCAATTCCGATGGGGAAAAAACACCTATGTCTGGCTGATTGTTCGAGGTTAGCACTTCACCTATATAATCTCTAAATTTTTTCTCTATAACTTGAATAGAACCATCTTCATGAATTAAAGAGGCAAAGTAAAATTCATAATTGTCCAGGACTGGACCATAAGGCAGATGAATATAACGTGCGCCAGTAATGGATGCACCGTACTCTTTGTAGTGAAGGAAATCGGCATAAAAAAGTAGCTTATTCAATTTGGTTTTCAACTCTCCACTACCAGAACATAAGAATAAAATACTATTATCTATTTTCTCGATATTCAATCGCAAATATCCGCTGAATTCATCAGGAGGGTAATTCCCAAATTGCTCGATGAAATAATTTTTTATATCCTTAATTTCTTCTTGAGATCCCGTAGCGATCTTTTCTAAAATGGAGCTTTGCTTTTCCGCAGAAAGCGCGTTAGGATTATCGAGTATTAATTTTTTCAAGTTTTCTGGCTCCATGGTAAGATGCAAAACTTTGTCATGTGCTTCATCCTGTAAGGCTCCATTTTCATAACGACTTATTGTGGCACCTCCCCAACCTAGTAACTTGGCTAATTCTTGTTGTGTGAGTCCAAATTCCTTCCTGAATTCTTTTATTTTTTCAGGTTGTACCATATTATATTTGGATCGATATTCTCGATATGCCAGGTCCAACACATCATTATCTTCATCAAAATTATAGAATTCCTCACCACACTCATTACAGCGAAGAACGGGAATCTCCAATAAAATCTCTTCGCCCTTTATATTAACTGATTCTGGAATAATGAGTTCAGTAAGCGTATTCTTGTTACATTTAGGGCATGTTTTTTTAGACATTTTAATTATCCTCGTTTATATGGATATTTTATGGGGTAATCCGCGATATGAAACGAGATACAAATAGCTTTTCTTATAATCCCTGATTTGTCAGTATTCGAGACCTTTATGTATATTTCGTGGGTAGAGACGTTTTTCCCAAAAACCATTATGATTCCTGGAAATTCTTCATTTGGCTCAGGGCCGGAGGAGAAATCCTCCAATGTTAATGATAATAGAACTTCTTTAAGATTTTTATAATTGAAACCCAAGGTGGTCAGTGTTTGTAAATTTTTCCTCCGCTTGACAAGAAGGAAGTTTCCATTCGCTATTTGTTCTTTAAACTTCTTCAGAAAACTTGTGACAAAAAACCTTTTCACTTCCATAATAATGCTACAATGATTTTGTTCATCATTGCCTCCTTTAAGCGTTTATTTATCACAAGGTATGTCTTCCATGAAGAATATATCATGTGATAAATAAAGTGTCAAGCTTTACGCGTTGGAAAATAGAAGAGCATAATTTTTTTACTATCTCTATTCTCTTGAAACCCCCACCCCCGGTGGCACGGTGCGAGGTTGATGATAATCCAGACGGTGAGGGTTGTCCATTGGGGGAGGTGGTTGGGTTGGATTGGGTTGGGTTTGCACAGGAGTATTCCTTGAGTATATTATAAACTGGTCTCATTGCCCAAAAGCATCTGTAAAAATATCAAATATCTAGGATTAGGGAGATCTAGCACAACGGAAACCAATACTGTTGTCTGAATACTCAAAATAACCCGTGTAGCGAAGGGCGGTTCTGACGAAGTCCCCTACTTCGCGCCACGAACCTCCACGCAACACATGAGCCTCTCCTGAAGACGGCCCTTTGGGATTCTCAAATGGTGAATTGTTATAGTACTCCTCATCGTACCAATCCGCCACCCACTCCCACACGTTCCCAGCCATATCCAGGACACCGTATTGGCTAGCCGCAGTGGGATAACTTCCCACCGGTGCAATATCTGCATACCCATCATTATAATTAGGATTGGCCCAGCTAGCCCAATTAAATTCTGCACAATTACTATCACAAAAATTCACCATTTCCCCATCAAAGGTGTTTCCCCAGGGATAGAATAACCCATTCTCACCTCCAGCTGCTTTTTCCCATTCTGCCTCCGTTGGCAATCGTCTTCCGGCCCATTCGCAATAGGCCTGGGCATCATACCAACTGACATAAATCACCGGATAATTATCAAACTGTGAATTCCTATAATATTCAACGTGTGTATAAGAACTTGTGTCCCATGGCAAGTCACAAGCACCATCTTCAACACATTTTTTGTATTGAGTGTTGGTCACTTCTCTTTGGTCTATGTAATAAGCATCCAAATACACATTATGGATTGGCTCTCCATCCTCATACCAACTGCGCTCACATTCAACATTCCCAAAAGGCTCATATAATTCCTGGCAAGCGGCCAAGCCCTTGTCAGCACTACTACCCATCTCAAACTCTCCTGCGGAGACATAGACCAAAATCATGCCATCTATTTCAGATACCTGCATGGAGTCAACATTCAATGTCAATGTTGGGGTCAGAGAGGGTGTCAGTGTAGCTGTTGGTATAGGCGTATAAGTTGGAAGTGGGGTATAGGTTGGAAAAGGAGTATGGGTCGGATAAGGTGTTGGTGTAGCACTACTCAGTCCTTGACAAGCCATCACGCCCAATATCAAAATCAGTATAGCGAATAGAACATAGTAATTTCTCATAGTACTCCTCCGCAGTTAGTGTTAGTGCCAATTTATATTTACTGATAAGCCTTGAGATTCCTGTCCAGCTTGGATCTTTTTTTCATTATCGCGCATATATCTAGGCTGCGTTATCATTCGTATGTTTTCGTAATAACTTCTCCATGACTCCAATTTATATATTCCTGCCACAGATTAGGAATCGCTACTCCAGTTTGGGACAATCGATAGATAAGGTCTGATGCAAAATACAGTAATGGATCTCTCTCGTAAATATTTGTAAATTCACCTTTATCATTATAGCCGGATGGCCCGGATGTTCCTAGCACAAAACCAGGTTCTAAAACAAGAACAACTTCTGGCAGATTCATAGCGTATTTTTCCCCGAACGATTCGAACCATTTTTTAACGTAATCTACTTGATTATTGCTCCATACTGTTTCGTAAGCAAACACAATACTATGAATAGGGGGCAAGTTGTGTTTTGACCGGTTTAGCTTCTTTATACAAGTCGTACTTTTAACGCACTTGAAGATTTCTCCTTTAGGCCCCTTGTCTCCATCGCTAGCATCTAATTTTGATTTCACTTCGATAACTGCATAAACACTTTCACACGGAAAAAGAGAGTAATAATCGTCAACAGGTAACACAATTCCATCTACTGCATCGTAGATTACTATATCCGTTTGATGGCTTATTAATGGTTCCTTCTCGCTATCAATAACATGCCCAGTACCAATGCCATATTTTTGGGGTAGGATTGACGATAAAAAGTCCGCGACTCTTCTTTCTCTTATCCCTCCTTTTTCACCCGGATGTGGAATATCTCTTTCCCAACCACGAAACCTAAGTCTCATGGTTGCTTGAACTTCAGCAAAGAAACGAGATATATTTGAGTCTATGGGCATTGTTTATTCCTTTTATGACGGATACTATCGACAGAAATGAAGATGCAAACATATCTTTAGCGTAGCGAAGTAAATATATCAGCAGTATATCATGCTCTAGTACCCCAATATAAAATTTGCTATCATTCTATCATACCCCCAGGAGACAAAACCAACCCAATACCTAATCCCTGATTCCTGTTCCCCTGATACCCTGTTCCCCTGATTCCTGGTATACTAGAGTGCGTCAGCACACATCTAACCCCCCAAGGAGAAATCATGGTAAGCAAAGAGTTACTCGAAATTTTACGATGCCCGGCCTGCGTTCAAACCCGCGAGGGAACCCTAGACTTCCACCAAGAAGCCTGGCTGGTTTGCACCGAGTGCAGCCGCAAGTACCCCATCCGCGAGGACATTCCCGTTATGCTCATCCCTGAGGGGGATAAGTGGATTGAGACAGCGGTAGATGACCTCCCCGTTCCGCCGCCGGCAGAGTAGCCAGCAGACCAGGAACCGCGTTCCTTGGAGGAACGTGGTTCCTGGCCTGGGGCAAAACCTTCCCCTGTGGCAGCCTGCCACCCCCCGGGGGGAGCGGTTCCCAGCCCAGCAGCAGGATGCCGAGGGCTAGCGTCACCTATCCCACGTAGGCCCATATCCCCCACACAATCACCATTAGCAGGCCAATCCCAAAGCGAACCAGGGACGATAATCCCACCCCTGTCAAGAGCCCTTTGACAATCTCCCAGGTTTCGCTTCTGTCTTTTAAGCGCATAAGCTCAACTAAATATAGGGCAAGGGGAGCGGCTATCAATCCGCCCAGGGGGGGAAAGATAAAGGTGCCGACAACACCCGCCAAGAGGGCTAAGGCAATAGAGAGCCAACTTGCCCCGGCCTCGCGAGCTTTGGCGCCCATGAGGACGTTGTCTGCCAGCATGGCGACGATGGTCAGGAGGGTGAGGAAGACGAAGAGCCACGCGCCCAGCGTTCCGAACCCAGCCACCAGACCGTAGAGCAGGGCTGCCAGCCAAATGATGACCACGCCCGGCACGATGGGCATGAGGCTGACCAATAATCCCCCTAACATCACTAATAAAATAAATACGTTGAACGATACTGCTAACCAGTTGGGCATGGTTTCTCCTTGTGGGGCGAGTTGCGAGTGGGCGAGTTGCGAGTTGCGAGTGTGCGGGTGAGCGAGTGGCATGTTTGCATGTCTGCATGTGGCAAGTTTTTGCCTTGTCACCTCATTATCTCATCACCTTTTCACTCCTCACGTTTTCACGCATCACGTTTCACGCTTCACGTTTTCACGTTTCACGATTCTCTCCATCCCCCCCATCCAGGGGCGGAGGACTTCGGGTACTATCACTGAGCCATCGGCTTGCTGATAATTCTCTAAGATGGCGATGAGGGTGCGGGGGAGGCCTAGCCCGGAGCCGTTGAGGGTGTGGACGTGGCGTGTGCCTTTCCCGTCTTCGGGGCGGTAGCGGACTGCGGCGCGGCGGGCTTGGAAATCTCGCACGTTAGAAACCGAGGAGACTTCTAGCCATTCCTGGCAGCCGGCGGCCCAGACTTCGATGTCGTAGGTGATGGCGGCGGCAAATCCCAGGTCGCCTGTGCAAAGTTGGTTGACGCGATACGGCAGCCCCAGCTCGGCGCAGACTTGTTCGGCGTCAGCCATCATTTTATGGAAGTGGGCGTCAGATTCTTCTGGTTTACAGAAGACATACATTTCCACTTTGTCAAATTGATGCCCGCGTTTGATGCCCCGCACATCACGGCCCGCGCTCATTTTTTCGCGGCGGAAACAGGCCGTGTAGGCGGTGTAGGCGCGGGGGAGGTCATCTGCGTTCAAGATTTCGTCCCGGTGCAGGCTGGTGAGGGGGACTTCGGCGGTAGGGACGAGCCACAAATCATCCTCGTGATCGCGGTAGAGGTTGCCTTCGAATTTGGGCAGTTGCCCGGAGGCAAACATTGTTTCTTCCTTGACCACAAAGGGCAAATAACGTTCGCTGTATCCCTGGCGGATGTGCAAATCCAGCATCCAGGATATTAACGCACGCTGCAATCGCGCGCCAGCCCCGTTGAGGACGTAAAAGCGGGAGCCGGTCAGTTTTACGCCGCGCTCGAAGTCTATTATTCCTAGTTCGGGGCCTAAGTCCCAGTGGGGTTTGGGTTCGAAGTCGTAGGCGGGAATCTCTCCCACGGTCTTGATGATCACATTTTCAGATTCATCTGCGCCCAGGGGAATATCTTCGTCGGGGATGTTGGGCAGCGCGGCCAGGAGTGCGTCCAGGGCAGCGTCCACGCCTCTGAGTTCTTCATCCAGGGTGTCAATGCGCTCTCCAATGGCACGCATGGCGGCTATCTTCTCCTGGCGTTCGGCGGGGTCTTTGGCGCGTCCAATTTCTTTGGAGCCGGTGTTCCGCTCCGCGCGGAGGGACTCCACTTCTTGGAGCAGCTCCCGGCGGCGGGTGTCCAGGTTGATGACTTCCTCAACCGGAGAAGTATCCATCCCCCGTTTTTCCAACCCCTCGCGGATCACGTTTGGGTTGTCTCGAAATAATTGAATGTCTAACATTTAGTACCTCCGAGTAATGAGTAATGAGTGATGAGTAAAGAGTAATGAGCAAAATCACGTTTTACTCTTTACTCCTTACTCTTTACGTTTTAATTAAACACACCCCCTCGCTAGCAGGACGAGGGGGTGTTCGTGGTACCACCTGCATTCACCGTTTCACACGGTCTCATTACCTTCGCGCTAACGGGCGATCCCGTCTCCCTTATGATGGCGTGTTCAACGTCATCTCTGCGGGAGCGATTGTCCTTTGGTCACTGGACGACGGAGTGGATTTCTTCGCGCGGCTCTCATTGCCTTGCACCAACCGGCAACTCTCTCAAGGGAGGGCGGGAGTACTTGTCTCCGTGTAAATCTTTGGGTATGTGGTTGGCATTATACTGAATACTGAGTGTTGTTGGGAGTTATAGTGGGCCCAGCAGGGATCGAACCTGCGACCTGGCGGTTATGAGCCGCTCGCTCTGACCGCTGAGCTATGGGCCCTTTTGTCAGTATTCAGTCATCAGTTATCAGTATTCTAGCTACCTAACAGTTTTAAAATTAGTCTCGCTAATAGAACGGTAGAGTAGAGGATGAAGTCAGGTTGTTTAGATAACGCCGTCGCACGTTTCCAGGTTTCCCTTTTTG
>DAOUWT010000352.1 GCA_030666985.1 Chloroflexota bacterium | reverse complement strand
GCGCCCACGCCAAACTTGGCGCCCACGCCAAACTTGGCGCCCACGCCAAACTTGGCGCCCACGCCAAACTTGGCGCCCACGCCCAGGATTTCAGCCACACACCCTACACTCTGGATAAGGTCAACGAGCGGTTTAACGCTGCGGATTGCGTCAACGGCCCCGGAGTCGGCGCTATGGCTCAGGCTGTCTCCCAATCCCCCACCCTACTTGATAACGCCCAAAATGTATCGCATTGGTTGAGCACTTTCTCCACCCTGGAAACCCCCGTGCCTTTATTCGCCAAGGAAGGTAGAAAAAAACTTGCCAGGCGGCTGCTATTTAATCCCCACGAGTTTGAGTTTCAAATTGAATTTATCCGCGAAAAACCCCAAGTCTTTACAAATATCCAGTTATGGAATAAAAATGAAAAGGAAGCGTTGACCTGGGATGAAGGGGAGGCGAGTGCTGTTGCCTGGAGGGGGGATAGGCTGTGGGTGCTGCTTGGGAATCAATTGCTGCATGTCACGGGGAACGGTACTTCACCTACTAGCTTTCTGAGCTGGATAAAGTTGCCCCATGGAATAATCACCTTGGATAAAATTGAGGAGTTATTGAACTCTTACCAAGCGTTGCAGAGGGCCGTCCGGTTGGTGGGTGATTTGCCGGCCTGGAAAGAAATTGATACGCCACCAGTCAAGCGTCTCTACCTCTTCGATGCCGAGGGAGAGTTTGTGGTCTACCTGCGTTTCGGATATGAAGACCATGAGTTTAGTTACGAGTCTTGGCCTTCTCAGGCATATAACGAGGTTTCTCCAGAGGAATGGGCCTTTTATCGCGTAAATCGCCAACTGGCACAGGAAAATAGTATTTATCGTTCTATCTCTTCGGCGGCGCACGGGCTGAAATACGGGCGCGGGTATGATGAAAACGCTTTTGTGCTGCGTGCCCACGTAACCCCCATTGAGTTCTTGCTAGACTATGCCCCAGTTTTGGCCAAAAAGGGCTTTGAGATTTACGGCGAAGAAGATTTGCAAAATGCCAAAGTCAGCCGCTCGCAACCCACCATGTCCTTGCGCGTTTCTTCGGGGATAGATTGGTTCGATGTGCAGGCTGTGGTTGAGTTTGGGGAGATTGAGGTTGATTTGGCAGAAGTTCGCCGGGCCCTGCGCAAGAAGAAAACCTACGTTAAGTTGGCGGATGGCTCAGTGGGGGAGATTCCGGGGGAGTGGATAGCCCGCTACAAGCACCTCTTTGGGATGGGGGAGCAAACCGGGGACGGGACCCGTTTTTCAGCCCACCACCTGGCCCTCATCGATCAACTGCTGGGGGAGGCTGACCAGGCCCAGGTGGACGCGGAGTTCACCCGGCGGCGCCAGAAATTGCTGGATTTCTCTGGCATTGAGCCTAAACCTCTCCCCGACGGTTTTCGCGGGGAGCTGCGCCCCTACCAGCAGGCCGGGTACAACTGGCTCCATTTTTTGCACGAGTACCACTTCGGCGGAATATTGGCCGACGATATGGGCCTGGGAAAAACCATCGAGACCCTGGCCCTGCTCCAATCCCTGCGCGAGAACGGTCACTCCGAACGAGCCAGTTTACTTGTCCTGCCGCGCTCTGTGCTGGTCAACTGGCAGCGGGAGGCGGAGGCGTTTACCCCAGACCTGAAGGTTCACTTTCATTACGGCCCCGACCGGGTAGTGGACGCCGGCCTCTTCGACCAGCACGACCTGGTGCTCACCACTTACGGAACCATGCGCAATGACGCGCCCCAACTCCAGGAATATGTTTTTCATTATGTGATACTGGACGAATCCCAGGCCATCAAGAACCCTAACGCAAAGACGGCCAAGGCGGTCCGTTTGCTGCAAAGCGATCACCGTCTGGCGATCACCGGCACCCCGGTAGAGAATACCACCTTGGAGCTATGGTCACAGTTTACGTTCTTGAATCCGGGTTTATTGGGGAATTTGGCTTATTTCAAACGCGAGTTTGCCCGCCCTATCGAAAACGACGGGGATACAGAGACGGCCCAGCTTTTACAGAAGATGGTTTTCCCCTTTATTTTGCGGCGCACTAAAAATCAAGTTGCCCCTGAGCTGCCGCCCCGCACCGAGCGCATACTCTATACGGATATGGAACCGGCCCAGCGCAAGTTCTATGAGACCACACGCGATTACTATCGTGCCCATCTGCTGGATTTGATAGATGATGAGGGTTTTGACCGTGCCCGCATGAACGTCCTAGAAGGCTTGCTGCGCCTGCGCCAGATCAGCAATCATCCCAAATTGGTCAAAGAGGATTTTCAGGGTCGGAGTGCCAAGCTCAATTTATTGCTAGAGCGGATCGAAAGTTTGTGCAGCGAAGGCCATAAGTCGCTCATATTTTCCCAGTTCGTTCAAATGCTTGAGCTTATTAGGGCCGAGTTGGACGCGCGGGAGATTCCCTATATGTACCTGGACGGCCGCACCCGTAAGCGTCAGGAGCGGATTGATGAGTTCCAGAGCAATGAGGACATCCCGCTATTCCTGATCAGCCTGCGGGCCGGCGGGGTGGGCCTTAACCTGACAGCGGCGGATTACGTCATACACGTTGACCCCTGGTGGAACCCGGCCGTCGAGCAGCAAGCCACAGACCGCACGCACCGCATTGGGCAAGAGAACCCGGTTTTTGTCTATAAGCTCATTGCCCGCGACTCGGTAGAGGAAAAGATACTCCAATTGCAAGAGCAAAAAAAAGCTCTCGTGGATCAGATCATATCTACCGAGAGCAGTTTTTTCAAGTCCCTTACTACCGAGGATGTGCGAGTGTTGTTTAGTTGAGCGTTTGCTATGCTCGAGGGGGAACGTCAGTTCCCCCCCAGGTTGAAGCCCGCAGGATCTGCCGATCCTGCTCGAG
>DAOUWT010000239.1 GCA_030666985.1 Chloroflexota bacterium | reverse complement strand
GGCGTACCTAACGCAGTTAGGCGTACCTAACGCAGTTAGGCGTCTACCCCTGGGAAAAAGTGTCACCTAACCTTTAGGCTCTAAGGCTAAGGCGGTGGTTGGCAAGTGGGGCAATAATGCGTTCCCCTTTGCGCAACCCTAATGCGCTCTATGGGCGTGCCGCAGGTGGGGCAGGGGTCTCCGGTGCGTTTGTATACCCTGAGCAAGCGTTGATAATCGCCGCCTTTGTAGATCCAATCGAAGCTAGTGCCCTGATTCCCGATCCCCTCCCGAAGCACGTGGCGGATATTTTCCCACAGCAGCTTGGCTTGCTCAAAGTTGAGGGTGTCAGATTTGGTGCGGGGGTGGATTTTGCTCAGGTGCAAGGCTTCGTCGGTGTAGATGTTGCCCAACCCGGCGATTGCCTTTTGGTCTAGCAGGAGATATTTTATTTGCTGGTGGCAGCTTTGGAGTATATTGTAAAACGCTTGGGGGTTGAAATCCTCGCCCAAGGGTTCGGGGCCGAGGTGGGCCAGCAACGCTTCCGGGTCAGCGACCAGCCACACTCTCCCAAACTTGCGGGGATTGTTGAAGGCCAAGCGATCCCCCCCGGCAAAGTTGAGCACCAAGCGATAATGCACCCCCAGCGGCTCAGTTTGGGCCTCCACCACGACCTCCCCGCTCATCCTGAAATGCAGCACCAAGGTATCTGCCGAGAGATGGATGAGGAGATGCTTCCCCCGCCGGGCAATCCCTTTCACGCTTTGGCCTTGCACCCGCCCCAGGAACTCTGCCGGAGAGGGGGTCGCCAAGGCTCCTTCCCACAGCAAATCCGCCCCTTGAATGGTTTTGCCAAGGATGGATGGGACACCGTCTCGTCCCTGGGCTAAAAAGCGCTGGAAAGTTTCTACTTCAGGTAATTCTGGCATGTAATTACTCGTCGAACATTTCTCCCACGCTGCGGCCTTCGTGAGCGCGGCGAATCACTTCCCCCATCAGTGGGGCAATATCTAGAATATCGGTCTTGCACATCTCCTTGATCTTGGCAAGTTTTCGAGGAGAGATGGGGATGGATGCAGTAGTTATCAGGCGGGTAATGGGAGCCTTTGACAAGCGTTCGATGATGAGATCTGAGAAAACAGGATGAACGAAAGTCAGGTAAATGTCCCTAGCACAGTAGTCTTTGGCCAGATTGGCAGCCTGGGCAACCGACCCGCCTGTATCGACCTCGTCGTCCACTATGATAACGTCCCTGTCCTTGACATCGCCTATCAAAGTTAAGGCCTCCGCTGCTCCTTTTATGGTGGGACGCCTCTTTTCAATGAAGGCAATCGGGAGTCCCAACGCGGCAGCAAAATTGCGTCCCTTTTTGGCGAAACCCAGATCAACGGTGAGGACAACCGGGTCTTTCATCTGCGGAAGGAGTTTGGTCATGTGTTCAGCAAGAATATGGAAAGCAGAGAGCACATCTCCGGGGATGGAGAAAAAGCCCTGGATTTGACCGGCGTGCATATCTAAGGTCATATAACGGTCAGCTCCGGCGATCTCGATCATATCCGCCACCAGGCGGGCCGTGATTGGCACACGAGGCTTGTCTTTTTTATCGGAGCGCGTATAGCATAGGTAAGGCACCACAGCCGTCACCCGGCCAGCTGAATCCAGGCGCATGGTTTGGAGCATGATCAACAACTCCATCAGGTTGCGGTGAACGGGACGAGATGTGGTCTGAATGACGTAGACATCTTGCCCTCTAATGCTCTCATGCAGCCTGACCCACAGATTCTCATTTGAAAACTCGTCAATATCTCTCCCGCAGAGAGGGATATTCAAATAGCGCGAGATTTTTTGAGCCACTTCGGGGCAGCCGGTGCCCGCAAAAAGTTTTATATTTCCATACATTCCAGAGGTGTGCCGGATGTTATTTTTCATAAAAAATGCCCTTTGGGGTTATAGTATGAGTGATGCGTGATGCGTGTTGCGTAAATTCACGTTTCATTCTTCACGTTTCATTCTTCACGTTTCATTCTTCACGTTTCACTCTTTACGTTTTACTCTTCACGTTTCACTCTTCACTTCCACTCCGAACGCAGAACGCTCATCAGGCGCACGTCTATATATTCGCCTCCGTAGAAACGAGCCTGACGCAAAACGCCTTCTTTTATAAATCCTGCTTTTTCGTAGGAGCGAGCAGCGCGGGGATTATCTTCGTGTACGCGCAGGCTGATGCGGTTTAAGTTCAGCGTCTCGAAACCGTGTTTCAGGAGCAGGCGCATAACGTGCGTCCCGAAGCCCTGATTCCAGTATTTTTTCTCTCCAATATAAATGCCAATTTCAGCTTGCCTGACCTGCCAGTCAAAATCAAAGAAGCCGCATCCGCCTACAAAGACCCATTCACCACCTTGGCCTTCAGGCTGAATTTCGATGGCTAAAGTGCGCTCATTGGGAGATTTTTTCTCGTTTTCCTCGAACCATTTTTCTTCAGCAGTCAGCGAAAAAGGGATGTGTACCGACAACCCCCTCCGAACTTCGGGGTCGTTCAACCAGGCCACAAAATTGGGCAGGTCTTCCTTTTCTACGGCCCGCAGGCGGACGTTTTTTCCATATATCATAGGTTCTCTCCATCAATGAGTATTTGCACGGCCTGCTGGGGGGAGATTTTCCGCTCCACCAGCTTGTCTAGCATGGTTTGGTAAGTCTCTATCGTAATCGATTCCCGCCACCGGGAAACCAGGGCGCGTTCGAGCAGGTCGTCCATTTCAGTTTTAAGGCGGATTTTTTCCTTGTGGATCAAGTCTCCGCTGGTTTGGAGATAGGCTTGGTGACGGGTGATTTCTTCTGCGAGCAGGGGGATACCTGTGCCGGTGGTGGCAATCGTTTGGACGATGGGCGCTTCCCAGGCGTTATCCTCCGTGGCTAGGATACCTGGGGGCAAGGGGAGGGGCATTACCTGAGCGTGGTTCTGCAGGAAGCGTTTCCCCGGGGCGGCCAGCTCCAACATGCCCCGTAGGGCGCGGGCTGTGTTCTCCGCGCCGGGGCGGTCGGCTTTGTTGACGACGAGGATATCGGCAATTTCCAAAATACCGGCCTTGATGGCCTGGATATCGTCTCCCAGGCCGGGGGCTTCAATGACGACGGTGGTGTGTGCCAAACGGGCAATGTCCACCTCTGCTTGGCCGGCCCCCACGGTTTCGACGATGACGATATCGTACCCGGCCGCGTCTAGGGCCTGCACCAGGCCCCATGTGGCGCGAGCCAATCCCCCCAGCGATCCCCGCGAGGCCATGGAGCGCACGAAGACGCCCGCGTCCCCCGCCAGGTCCCGCATTCGCACCCTATCCCCCAAAACCGCTCCCCCGCTGAAAGGGCTAGAGGGATCCACGGCTACGATGCCCACGCTTTGGGGTTCCACATCCCCCGGGGGGTGTCCCTGCAAGGGGTGACGATAAAGATAGGCCAGGTGGTTCACGAGGGTAGATTTGCCCGTTCCCGGTGCGCCGGTGACTCCTATCAGGCGGGCCTGGCCGGTGTGAGGGAATAGCTCGTTCAGGGCGCGTTTGCCTTCCGGGCTTTCATTTTCGATCTCAGAGAGCGTGCGTGCCAGGGCCAAACGATTCCCGGCGAGAAGGTCTTGAACGCTCATTGCACAATTTTGCGGATGTCTTTGACGATGTCTAGGGTGGATGTGCCTGGGCCGTAGATGCCGCTGACGCCCAGTTTTTGTAACTGGGGGATGTCTTCGTCGGGGATGATGCCGCCCAGGAAGACTTTCACGTCCTCTTGGCCGTTGGCCTCCAATAATTCCAGGACGCGGGGGGCGAGGGCCATGTGCGCCCCGGAGAGGATGGATAGGCCGACTACGTCTACGTCTTCTTGCAGGGCGGCTTCGGCGATCATTTCGGGGGTTTGGCGCAGGCCGGTGTAGATGACTTCCATGCCGGCGTCTCGCAAAGCGCGGGCGACAACCTTTGCTCCCCGGTCGTGCCCGTCTAGGCCAGGTTTGGCTATTAGGACTCTGATTTTGGTTTGTGGTGTGCTCATGTGCTTTCTCCAGTGTGTGTGAGGTTTGTGGTTAGATTATACCGTGCAAGGGGGAAGGGGCAAGGGGCAGGGGGCAGGTTTGAAAATCCCCTGGTATCATCTCAAAAAAACGGGGCAAGACCTCCGAGGTTTGCACTACAAAAACCTCGGAGGTCTCAGCCCCACCCTAAAATCTCGGAGACAGCGAATTATCAATTCGCCCTACATAGGGCGGTGAACATTTACCTCTATAATAAGGCTTTCATCAATAGCTCAAAGGTGGCGGCTCCGACCAGTTCAAAGGATAATTCATGCATCACTGAACTGACAATGGGCCAATATTTTTTCTTGAATTTGGGCAATACCCCACTGAGCGGGACAACCTCTTCCCGTCCCCCAGAACTAACCCATTCTTCCACGCTGGCCTCGGATTCTTCTTCCCCGGACGCAGCGCTAATTTCTCTGAATATCCAGGCCTCGAAACTGGGGGAAAAGAGGGCATAGGTGTCTTCTTCCCGATTTTCAACTAACATTCCCCGTTTGGTCAACTCCGGGACATCAAGGTGGGCGCGGGTATGAACGTTTGCTAAGTTCTCAACGGTTGGCAAAGATTTCTTGGAGGGTTTTTTATGACTGAGGGCAATGAT
>DAOUWT010000243.1 GCA_030666985.1 Chloroflexota bacterium | reverse complement strand
GCGCTTCATCTTCCCCCGCGCGGCTTGGATAGTAACTTGCTTGAGAAAGGTAGTCTTGCCTGCTCCTGGTTGGCCTAAAATGAACAGGTTTTGGCCTCTCTGCACCATTTTTAGGCCGTCGCAGCGCTCCTCTTTCCCATACCATTGACCGCGCTTCAGGAATAACTCATGCAAATGTTCTTCGCCATAACGCTCAAAAGCGGAGACTTTTTCGAGAACATGGACATAAGTGTAAATATCGTCAATGTTTCTGGGTTCTGGCCGTCCTAAGACAAAGAGCTTGCCATAATCCTCTTCCAGGCGTTCGCTGTAGCGGTCGGCGGCGTGTTTCCATTGGGCCGCTTTCCAGCCCCAATTTCCCATTCCCTTAACGGCTGTTTCGCCAAAGGTTTTCCAAATCCAAGTAAAAGCTTCTTGCATGGGATTCATAATTTCTTCTCCAAAGTCCCGCGAATAAATTGCGGGCTTGCCAGAGGCACACCAGAGGTGTCAAGCGAAGTCGGATCAATCCGACTCAATCTGCTAGGTTACAGGAAACCAATCTACCAATTTCCTAACTTACCAATCTACCTGCTTGAAAAGCTGCCTGATTAACCTCCACATACTTCTCTGGCACCCTCTCAGCGATGACCTCCAGCCAAATTTCTTCTGGCACATCCTCTACTAATGAAGAGAGCGCACCAAGCAGCACAACATTATGCGCCCTTGAGGTTCCGGCTTCTTTTGCCAGGGTCAGGGTGGGGATAAAGTGAAAGTCATCTGTCACTTGCTCGAAAATATGGGCAATCTCATTATCAGTGGGATAGGCATCTGCGCCGGAGCTGACGGTGAGGGGCGGGATTTTGAACTCGCCCACCAGGGCCACTCCCCCGCGCCGGAGCATGGAGACGTAGCGCAGGGATTCCAGCTTCTCCAACGAGAAGAGTACATCCGCTTCCCCTTGGGAGATGGTCGGGGATTTGACATCCTCCCCCCAGCGGACGTGGGAGTTGACACTCCCCCCCCGCTGCGACATGCCGTGTACCTCGGCTTTTTTGACGTCGAAACCGGCCCGCACGCCCACCTCGGCCAACACGTTGCTGGCTAGAAGCGCACCTTGACCGCCTACACCTACTACCAAAAAATTAATTGCTTTCATGTTCATTTCTCCTTAATAGAACGCAGATGACACGGATGACGCGGATTCGCGCGGATTAAAAACAAAAAAAGGTTTAAATCCGCGTTCATCCGCTAAATCAGCGTCATCCGCGTTCTATTTTATCTCCATCTCATCTCGAAAGTAAATCGCATCCCGAGGGCAAACCTGAGCGCAAATCTCGCATCCCGTGCATAATAGGGGGTCAATCTCCGCCAGGAAACGATCTGTCTTGGCGTCCTTTTCCTCGGAGCGCACAATAGCCGGGCAGCCAATCTTAAAGCAAAGCCCGCAGCCATTGCATTGCTCCGGGTTTATCTCAATGGGCATCCAATCTTTGCGGGCGACTGGCAATAAGGCGCAGGCGCGTTTGGCGATCACTACCGCCGGGCCGTCCACGTCCAAGGCGGCCCGCAGCGCGGTTTCCACTTCTTCCAGGTCATAGGCGTCCACGGTAGAAACGTGCTCAATCCCCAGCGCACGCGACAGAGCCTCAAAATCAACCTCAAAAGTCGGCTTCCCCGAAAGCGTGAAGCCGGTGGCCGGGTTCTCTTGGTGCCCAGTCATGGCCGTTGTACGATTATCCAGGATGATGGTCACGGTATCGCTTTTGTTATAAGCCGTGTTCAGCAGGGCTGGCATTCCCGTGTGGAAAAAGGTCGAATCGCCAATCACAGCCACGTTCTTTTGCTTGGCGCCCGCTTTATTCGCTCCGTGCGCCACGCCAATACTCGCTCCCATGCAGCCGCAGGTGTGGAGGGCGGATAAGGGCGGCAAGAATCCCAGCGTGTAGCAGCCAATATCGCCATTCACAACCACTTTTAGTTTATTGGTGATGTGGAAAACGCCCCGGTGGGGACATCCCGGACAAAGCAGGGGAGGACGCATGGGCAGGGGGGGGATGGGGGGGGGTGACGCCGTTGGGGATGGGGGGTGCAATCCCGCTTGGGTGGCGCAATCCCGCACCACACCTGCATCCAGCTCCCCCACGATGGGGAAGATGCTCTTCCCCTCCACGGGGATACCCATCAGCCGGATTTCTTCCTCCAGGAATGGGTCTAGCTCCTCGATCACGACCAGGCGATCCACCTTGGCGGCAAAGTCGCGAATCAGCGCTGGGGGGAGGGGGTAGGTCATCCCCAAGCGCAAGAAGGAGGCCCGGGGGAAGACTTCTTGGGCGTATTGGTAGGTGATGCCGTTAGTGACGATGCCCAGCTCGGCGCTGCCCATCTCGACCAGGTTATAGGCGAAATCCTCGGCGAATTGGGAGAGTTCTTTTATCCGTTCTTCGATGATGGGATGGCGTTTGCGGGCGTTGCCGGGCACCATGACGTATTTTGTGCGGTCAATGCGGTATGTTAGGGGGGTGTCATCATCGGCCTCTGCGGGGCGTTCGCCAAGTTCAATGAGGGTGTGAGAATGGGCGATGCGGGTGGTGATGCGCAGCAGGACGGGGGTGTCGAAACGCTCGCTGATCTCGAAGGCCGCGCCGACCATGTCTTTGGCTTCTTGGCTGTCGCTGGGTTCCAGGCAGGGGACGCGGGCAAATTTGGCGTAACGGCGGTTATCTTGCTCGTTTTGGGAGCTGTGCATGTCTGGGTCGTCGGCGTTGACTATCACCAGCCCGCCCTCTATCCCGGTCATGGAGACGTAGAAGAAAGCGTCCGCGGCCACATTGAGGCCGACGTGTTTC
Organism: Chloroflexota bacterium; assembly: GCA_030666985.1. Taxonomy (GTDB): domain Bacteria; phylum Chloroflexota; class Anaerolineae; order Anaerolineales; family UBA11858; genus B10-G9. The sequence continues at coordinate 1,697 of DAOUWT010000243.1, read as the reverse complement.
ATGACCGCTATAGAGCGCACGCCTGCGTAGGCTCCGCCAATGGCCACGTCGAGGGCTACTTTTTCGTTGGGCGCCCACTCCGAGATAATTTCAGAGTATTGAACCATGGTTTCTAGTATTTCGGTGCTGGGGGTGCCGGGGTAGGCCGATGCCAATTTGACGCCGCTTTCATAAGCTCCGCGGGCGATGGCTTCGTTGCCGGAGTAGAGTTTTTGCATGGAGGGGCTCCTGGGTTGGATATTAGGGATTAGATATTGGGTATTGTATGCCAGAGAGAATGATGGGGCAAGGGAGAGTCTTCTTATTTTTAGGCCCAGGCTGAGTAGCAATTGTATTTTTTCTTCAATTTGTTCGTATGAACGTTTTCATCCATGTTGACGGTGGCAATACCAACCACTTCGCATCCCTGGCTTTCTATTAGCCCAATGGCGGCGTTGACTTGTGCGCCTGTTTCTATCCATTCATCTACCAACAGGATTCTCGCGCCTGAAGGGAGCATGTCTAGGCGTATTTCAAGGGATTTCTGCTGACCTGTATAATCCACAAATTGGACAGAGTGTGCCTCGACGGGAAGTTTTCCCCCTTTACGAATGGCGATGAAGCCTTTTTTTGCCCGCATAGCTACCGCTGTCCCCAGAATGAAACCTAGGGCGTCAATCCCTGCTACGTAGTCGAATTCTGTTCCCTTGAAATGTGCCAAAATATCCTCTACAAGAGCGGAGAAGGCCTCAAAATCGGCGAATAAGGGCGTCACGTCACAGCGGCCGGGGGTGTCTGTGTCGATTAGGGATAGGTAATTGATCATAGTTCTCAAGACGGAGGTGACAGTCACCTCGCACCACTTTTTCTACCCAGCCCGTCTATTCGCTAACTCTGCTTGAATCTCTTTGTGCCGGGCGCGGGTGAGGGGATATTTCCAGGCCACGATGACGCCGCCCAGGAGGATGACGGTGGGGACGATGCCTATCATCACCCGTATAGCCAGCAGGGTTTGGGGGGATTGTTGAGGCGCGTTTTCCACGTACCCCGACCAGGCCAGGACTGGCCCAATCCCGGCCAGCACCAGCTTGGTGGCCAGTTTGCGGACAAAGACCTCGAAGCCGGAATAAATCCCCTCCTGGCGTTTGTGGCTGTTTAGCTCGTCCACGTCGAGGGTGTCGGCTCCCATGGCGGTGGGGAGGACGTGAGCGGCGGCCACTCCCGGCCCCACGAGGACGGCTATCACGTAGGCCAAAGTTACCGCTCCCTGGGGGACGAAGAGTATGCTGGTCATCACCGCAGCCCAAGAGCCGATCGCGACCATGAAGGAAACCTTTTTCTCCCACCGCCTGGCCATCCACAAAATTAGAGGGAGGCTCAGGGCCGCGCTGCCCAAAATAGCCGCTTGGACCAGGGACGCTCCCATGGCTTCCATTTTTATCCAGTAGATCAGGTAATAGGCGAATACGGCTGAGGCAATGTCCACCGGAATCCAGCTCAGGAGGCGCATGCCGAGCGTGTAGCGCCACTCCCGGTTTTGCCAGACGTATTTAAGGCTTTCCATGGGAGGCAGGGCAGGTTCGGTCTGGAACTCTTCCCGTTCGCGGGTGCCGAAGAACGTGACCAGAATTACGGGGGCGAATATAATCCCGCTAAAGATGCCCATATACATGAAGGCTGCTTGTTTGTCGGTGTAGGCATCCAATATAAGAGAAAAT
>DAOUWT010000230.1 GCA_030666985.1 Chloroflexota bacterium | reverse complement strand
CTTCTCAAAGTAGAAGAAAGCGGAAAATCCCCCGAAAAAATTGTGGAAGAAGAAGGACTAGCCCAACTAAGCGACAAAGCAGCCATTCAGGCAATTTGCGCCGAGATCATAAGGGAAAATCCCGGCCAAGTGGAGCAATACCAGGCTGGCAAAAAAGAACTCCTGGGCTGGTTCATTGGCCAAGTGATGGCAAAAACCCAAGGCAAAGCCGACCCCCAAGCGGCCAGAACAGCAATACAAGAACTTCTCGCAAAGTGAAACACCCATTGCTCCGAGGGGAACACCCGACGTTCTGAGGGGAACGCCAGTTCCCCGGCCTCCCCCGCAGGAGCTACCGATCCTGCTCGATCATAGTGGTAAACGCTCTAAGGGGAACGCCAGTTCCCCGGTCTCCCCCGCAGGAACTGCCGATCCTGCTCGAGCATAGTGGTAGTTAAGGGATTTTCAAGAAACTATATATCCCAAAACCAGCGAGGTCACGTTTTACGTTTCACGTTTCACGAGGTGAAGGAGGAAGTTATGTACAAAAACCCAAAAGGGCAAGGTCTCATTGAATACGCGCTCATCATTGCCTTAATAGCCGTTATCACAATGGGCGCAGTAGCAGCCACAGGGACAAGCATCAAAGAAGTATATTGCCGAGCCATCTCTGCCTTTGGCAGCGACGCATGCCAGCAAACCCGGCAAGAACTGAACGATTGGAACGAAATATTCGGCCACTGGAGCTATGATGATGGCAAAGTATGTGGGAAACGGAATGGGCGAATCTTTGCCAATGACTTCTCAGGAGACGATTACGTAGTCAATATAGACTCTGCAACCTTGAGCAAAGGAAACGGCTATGGCGTATACTTCCGCACCTCAGACGAATCTGCCGTAGACGGTTATAACTTCCAATACGACCCCGGTTGGGGAGGAGGAGCCTTCTTGTTCCGCAAATGGGTCAATGGGCACGAACTTCCCCCCATCGCCGTCCAGAGAATGCCCGGCTACGATTGGCACGGGACACCCCGAGAAATCCAAATCGAAGTCGTGGGAGACACATTCACCGCTTACGTCGATGGCAAAGAGATGCTCTCCGCCTCAGATGACACCTACAGCGAAGGCGGAGTAGGACTTCACACTTGGAATAAAACGCAAGCCTGTTTCGAAGGAATTTCAGTATCTGCCCCATAGGAGCACTTTATGAGTTTAGAAGATTCCCCCTCTTTAGATGATATTCAGGATGGTTTCGATGCGAGTCAGAAAACCTCACATGGGATGAAAAGCCCCCTGCGGCGGATCATCCTCGCCTTAGTCGTGGTCGCGGTGATTATAAGTGGCATCAACCTCATGCGCAGCGATACCGTCGCCCGCATGAGAGGCACCGGAACGCTCACAGGGCAAGTGGTAGATGAAAAATCCGAGCCACTGCAAGCCGACGTGATCATCTTGGGAACCGAAATACAAACCACTACCAACGCCGAAGGAAATTTCACACTCTCAGGCGTACCAGCTGGAACCCAGTCCCTCATAATTGGCCACCAAGGCGCCGCCCTCGAATACCCCATCACCCTCTCTGCCGGAGAAACCCTAAACATGGGGCAAATCAAGTTCGTCTCCACCCTGATCCCCGAAGAATAACGCCACAGGTCAGGTAGCCGGGGGGATTGACGAGCGTGGGGGAGAGGAGGGGGTGCAGCGTCTCCCCGCCCCGGGGAGATTGGCGACACCGTGGGGGAGAGGGGGGGGCAGCATCTCCCCGCCCCAGGGGGATTGGCGACACCGTGGGGGAGAGGGGGTGCAGCGTCTCCCGGCCCAGAGGTCAGTCCAGATACTGAGACATCATCGTCAACTCTACCCTCTGCGTCCAGCCCAAGCTTTCCCAAAAGGCCGTCCCGTCTTCATTATCTTCGAAGATGAAAAGGTGGCATTTCTGGATTCCAACGCGGGTTAGGGCATACATGCAGCGCCCCACCAGAGAACGTCCCAGCCCCTGCCGGCGGTAATCCGGGTGAACCATCAAATGATGAATATAGCCCCGCCGGCCATCGTGCCCGCACAGCGCAGTCCCGGCAATCGTGTCGCCATCCCAGGCCACAAAGCTCATTCCCGGGTTGCGTTCCAGGAACTTCTCAATGCCAAATAAAGAATCCGCCTTACTCAAACCAATATTGTCACTGCTCTCCCAGAGTTGATAAATCGCATCGTAATCATCTATGTTCATTTCATAAAGTTCAATGCCCATCAGTCTATCTCCTTTGCGAGAGAACGTAGCGCTGTTTTTCCCGGCAGCCTATAGTATAGCGAAAATCTTTCTGCCTTGACAATGTCACATTCGCGGGTAGCAGCCCAACCGTGTTGGGCGAACGTTAAACCATCTCAATGGCCATGGCAACGGCTTCGGCTCCTCCCAGGCACAGAGACGCGATTCCGCGCTTGAGGCCGCGGTCTTCGAGAGCGTATATCAAAGTAGTTAGCACGCGAGCGCCACTGGCTCCAATCGGATGCCCCAGGGCAATTGCTCCGCCGTGGACGTTCACCTTACCCCAATCCCAGCCCTGCCCGGCGAGGGCTTTTCCATCCGCCAAAATCTGGGCTGCAAAGGCCTCATTCAATTCAATGAGGTCAACATCCTTTAAGCTCCATCCAACTTTTTCGAGCAAAATGGGGATGGCTTTCGCCGGTGCGTAGAATAGATATTTGGGTTCCACGGCAGCATAGCCATAGCCCACAATCCTGGCCAGTGGTTCAGCGCCCATCTCCTCTGCTTTTGCTAAACTAGAAACGACCACAGCCGACGCGCCATCGTTCAATCCAGGGGCATTCCCAGCCGTGACTTTTCCATCCTTGACGAAGGCAGGACGCAATTTCGATAAGACTTCAACAGAAGTATCTCGGCGCGGGGTTTCGTCGGTATCGAAAACCGTTACTTTCCCCTTGCGCCCCTTCACCTCCACGGGGACGATTTCGGCCTTGAATTTGCCCTGGTCAATGGCCTCGATGGCCTTCCGGTGGCTGTGATAAGAGAATTCATCCATTTCTTCACGTGAGATATTATACTCCTCTGCGATGAACTCGGCGGCGTTGCCCATACCCCAATCCTCGAAAGGATCCCATAAACCATCCCTTAGGAGGGCATCAGTGAGTTCAGCGTGCCCAAACTTGAGTTTCCCGGTCCGGCCATGAACCAAATAAGGGACACGGCTCATGTTCTCCATGCCGCCGGCAACGAAGAGATCAGCATCACCAGCCCGAATGGACTGGGCCGCTAACATCACCGTTTTCAGCCCCGACCCACAAACCTTGTTGATGGTGAATGCTCCCACCGAGGCCGGCAACCCGGAGAAGATTGCCGCCTGCCGGGCCGGGTTCTGGCCCAAACCGGCGGAAACGACATTCCCCATGATAACTTCGTAGATATCGGCTGGGGCAGGGATACCGGCTCGTTCGACCGCTTCCCGAACGACAATCGCTCCCAGCTTAGGGGCCGGAATGCCGCTCAGAGAACCTTGGAAACGCCCCGAAGGCGTCCGCACTGCACTAAGAATTACGGGGGATTTAGATTTCATAGTTTATGCTCCTTGGAGTGATGAGTAACGAGTGATACGTGATGCGTGTTGCGTGACGAGTGATGAGTGACGAGTGATGCGTGATGAGTGATGCGTGATGAGTGATGCGTGACGAGTAACGAGTGATACGTGTTGCGTGATGAGTGATGAGTGATGAGTGATGCGTTTATCACGTTTCACGTCTTCACGTTTCACGTTTTACGTTCTCAATATTTTTCCAGGCCGCACGCACCCGCTGGTAGGTAGTTTCGATGTCTTCCGGGAGAATTCGCGTTCTTCCAATAGAAGAGATAAAGTTAGTATCTCCAGACCAGCGAGGCACAATGTGCCAATGTACGTGTTCGGGAATGCCCGCTCCAGATGCCGCCCCCAGGTTTGCGCCCACGTTGAAACCTTCCGGGTGATATACAGAGCGGAGGACTTTTAGGCTAATGGTTACAAGTTCCATCATCTCGGCCCGTGTTTCGGGTTTCAACTCATCCAAGTGGGCCCGGTGTAGATAGGGGAGAACCAGCAAATGGCCTGTTGTGTAAGGGTAAAGATTCAGCATTACAAAAACCCTTTCTCCACGATACACGATTAAATTCTCGGCATCGTCAGCTTCAGCGTGAGCGCAACAAAAGACGCACCTGCCGTTATCTTTATTATCTTCAATGTATTTCATGCGCCAGGGTGTCCAAAGATACTGCATAGAAGGGGGAATTCGTTCACAAAGCATACCACGGGGTATAAATCACTCCCACATATTGTAGCAGAAAACGTGCAAATGTGGGGGAGGTCCCCACGCGGGGGCATGAGAGCGTGAAACGTGTTGCGTGAGGGAGAGCTCCACGCGGGGGCGTGAGGGCAAACCCTGGGGGATGCGAAGCGGGGGTGGCGAGGTTTTACCAAGCCCCAGCCGTTTGCGTTCCCACCAATATCTAATCACGTTTCACGTTTCACTCTTCACTCTTCACGTTTCAACTTTCTCCCTTGACAAACTAGAACATCTGTTCTACAATTGAAAGCACATCCCTTTCCCACGCCTCTCTGCGGTGCGCCAAATCGCAGAGGGGCGGTTAGTTATTTCTTCCACAGGAGGGAATCCCATGACTGTCAATAGGATTTCTTCCTTGTACAATAATCTCCGCATCAAACGGGGAGCCTTGTTTGGGGCATTGATAATCACTGCCCTGCTCGCTTTCG
>DAOUWT010000261.1 GCA_030666985.1 Chloroflexota bacterium | reverse complement strand
TCCCCGTTGTCGCAATGGGGTTAATTCCCCATATTTACCAGCGTGCGGCTTTCCCGCGACTGGGCGACCCCCGTTGAATTGCCTAAATAAGGGAAGTTTGAAGTTTTCATGTAAGATTATACAATGACACCAAGCCAAGATTGGCTAAATGTCGATTGAAAAGACGCCCGTTGTCATTTCTGCTAATACGCTTAAACTTCATGCACCGCAAGCGTTTACGTATCCAGCAGTCAAGATAGCAAAATTGCCGCTTGACGTGACTAAAAGGAGAAGCGAAGTAGTGGGAAAACCCGATAATAGACCGATTTAAGCGTTGAATAGCTCTCTGACTGAGATTATGGGAACGTGTGGTCAGTTTCCGCACATTATCCTTGAATTTCTTCAATGACTTCTGAGAGACCGTAACGCCAGAGAAAGAGAAATGGAAGCCAAGAAAAGAAAAACCTTGGCGGAAGGTAGTCACATAAGTTTTCTCCGAAGAGAGTGACAACCCCAAATCGTCTTGGATGATACGGGAAACAAAAGCCAGAGCTTGTTCAGCAGAGGCCTTATCAGGGCAAAGAACGACGAAATCGTCGGCATAGCGAACGAACCGGAAACCGGCCTGCACCAAACGTTGGTCGAGGACATCGAGAACGATGTTAGTCAAGAAGGGAGAAATCCCCCCCCTTGAGGAGTACCCTGAAGAGTAGGAAGAAAGAAATCATCCTCCATAACCCCTGCTGTAAGGAATTCGCGGATGATAGCGAGGATATTGCCATCGGCAACCCTCTCAGCAACCAAATCGATGATGAGTTCATGCGGGATGTTATCAAAGAAAGATTCGATGTCCGCATCGAGAACCCATCGGAAACCCATCTGTCGATAACGAAGGATCGTTTCGATAGCTTGATGGGCATTTCTATTTGGGCGAAAGCCAAACGAAAAATCGGAAAAGAGCGGTTCGAAAATAGGTTCGAGAAGGGAACGAATCACTTGGCACGCCGAGATGCCGCCGAAACGTGGTTCCTCCACCAATCCTGTGGCTTGCCCACTCCGTGCCCACTCTTTGCAGAGTGAACCTGGGTCTTTTAGGCCAACAGTTCTGTACCGTTACGGAACAGCACAGGATGGATTTACACCAACTTGGTAATGTACATTCAATTCACGCAATATCTAATCTCCAATATCCAATTTACTAATATACCAACTCCTTCCGGTATACGCGGTGAGTCTTATACCAATTTAGACCAAATATACTTGCTTCTCCAAGGCTTGCTACATTATCTTCCCGGGTTTGGACCGTCTCTACGTGCTCGAAACCAAGCTCGCGCATAATTTTTTCCATCTCAATGTAGAGTATGGCAGTCGCGCCCATGCCTTGATGCTCAGGGAGAATCCCGATCCCGTTAGCGTCCGCCCGCTTGGTCTTCTTGAACTCCCGCATAATGTGGAACCAACCAAAGGGCCATAGCCTGCCATTGGCTTTACGCAAGCCGGCCCCAATATTGTGATACGCAAAGAGGAAGCCTACAATCTCGTCTCCTTTATAGACCAGCTTTATCATGCGCGGATCAGCCGTGGATAGCATCCGCTTGGCAATGACTTCCATTTCGTCTTCGGTGACAGGGCTGAAACTTTCCCCGCCTGCAAACGCCGCGTTATAAACTTCGCGGACTTGAGGCGCTACTTTTAGAAGCTCTTCTTTGCTCTCGAATTTCTTGACCCAGAACCCGCGCCGCTCCTTGACTTTTTTGGCTATTCGTAAGACTTTTTCTGGTATTTCGACGGTATCAGCTTTCAGATAGCCGGAGTAATAATCGGCTAGTTTCTCGAACCCCGCTTGGATAATAAGGTCGTGGTAGTACGGTAGATTGTAAGCGATACCCATCGCGGGAGGTTGGTCAAACCCTTCCACCAGCAGCCCGATCCCATCCCCTTGGAGGAGTCCCTTTGGGCCGTAGACTTCTTTGAGGTCACGCTGCCGCGCCCACTCGAAAACGGTTTCGAACAACGCCTCCGAGACTTCCACGTCATTAGCAGCCTCAAAAAAATAAAAGAAAGCTCTCTTGGTGTTGCTGACCTCGTTATAGCGACAGTTGTTAACAGCGGCGATGCGGCCCAACACCTTGCCATTCTCTTCTTCCGCCAGAAAGAAATCCGCCTCGGAATGTTGGTAAAAGGGATATTCTTCCCTGTTGAGGATAAACTTCATATCAGAGCGCAGAGGCGGAACCCAATAGGGATTGCCACGATAAAGGTCAAAAGGCAGTTGTATGAATTTGCGGACATCTTTTTTGTTCTTGAGATCAATTTTTCGGACTTGCATTATTCTGCTCCTAATATTTTCAGCATGCCAGGTGGAGGGCGGCGACCACGTTTTTCTTATCCCGCAGGCGGTTGTAGGTTTGGCAAGCTTCCTTGGTGGCCTGGGCAATTACTTCAATGCCTTGAGCCTCAATCTGGGCCTGAACGTGAGAGGGAATCTTCATGCGTTTCACCGTTCCCCGCCCAATGACCAATACATCCGGCTTCATAGCCAAGACCTCTTGGAGATCGCTCAAGGAGATGGTATGCCCTTGTTCGCGCCACCAATTTGCCATCACACGATCTGGGAAAATGATCACATCTTTCGTGTATGTCTTCCCAGAGATTTCTATTTTTCCAAACCGGTAATTTTCAATAATAGGTGCTTGCGTTGTCATGGTTCACTTTACCTTAAACTGTCTCTTCGAATTTCTTACTCACCTTGCAGCACTCACTGGGTGAATTCGGCGTCTGCAACAAAACGCGATAAATCGCGTTGAGAATTACTGCATTTATAACCCATTTCAATGGGTTTCGTTAAGTTAGCCCATGAATTCATTCATGGGGATCCCCGTTGGAGATTGGCGGGAGCGCAAGCGGCTGGGGTGTGGTAAAGCCTCGCCCCGGCGTTCGCACCAGGCCCCAGGGTTTTTCCTCGCTCGCTGTGCGTACCTTCGGTAATGCGTGGAGATGCGCTTAGGGGTTGCCTTCACGCTCCCGCGTGGCACCCTCTCCCAAAAATCCATGGGGGGCATTTTCTTCTAATAGTACAAGAAAAAGGCTTGTTTTGCAAGCGGGTCTTTTTCGACTCACTCTTCCTCCGAAATATAGCCCCAAATAACATTAGCCACATCTCCCAAGGCGGATTCCAATCTCTCATAAGTAGTCGGAGAATTTCCTTGGAACGCGAATAAAGCAATAAAATAATCATCCCCCCGTGGGTTTTCTAGGATGGCGGCATCACCAACTACGAGCGGATAAGTGAGCGAGCCGCGCTTGTTATAGATACGCCAATCATCAGGTAAATCAGGCCTAATAGCGCCAATTCTCAAATCATCATTAGAAGTATATTCCGCCATATACGCTAAAATTATCTCCCTGGATGCAGGGGACAGCACTTCGCCCCGGTAGAGCAACTCGAGCAAATGCGCCACATCATTGGTCGTGAACTTTCTATCGTATAAATCCGCGTTTTCTATTCCCCACTCTGCTAACTTGGCGTTGATGTCTATTTTTTGGTTCAGGTAAGCGTATAAAACGTCAGCAGCATTTTCCTCTGACTTTACCAGCATAGCCTGCAACAACTGCTCGAACGTTCTCCCCCCGGGCCCTTTTTCTTGAATATAATGGGCAATTTCTTCTTCCGGGATACCCTCGTCTTCCCAGGCAGAAAAAAGCAGCATCGCTATAGGAACTTTGACCACCGAAGCGATATGGATCCTGCTATTCGCAAGTCGTGTATACAACACTTCGGTGTTTGGAATCGAGACCTCCGTCCTGTCTGGAATAGCCTTCACCAGCGCGTGCCACTCCCCTCCGGCAAAATCAATCACCTTGTCAATCTCGGCGGCCAAAGCCAAATCCCCCGGATATTGGGGATACTCACTTTTGGGACGCCAGAGGTCAAATCCGCCAAAGCCCGTCAACCCCAGCATCAAATATTGGCGGTTGACCCAAAGGTTGAACAACCCCCCCCCTGGGGCTAAGGGGGCGTAAAGCAACCCCTCCTCGATAACATAAACCCCGTCCCGATTTACGTTTTGCACCGAAAAAACCCGCCCCTCCCCGTCAGGCCGCGTCACCGTTAGCACGCGCCGAAAGGCCCCGCTCCGCCCC
>DAOUWT010000197.1 GCA_030666985.1 Chloroflexota bacterium | reverse complement strand
GTAATTATTCACCCCCCTAGCCAAGACCTCCGAGGTTTGCACTTCAAAAACCTCGGAGGTCTGCCGTGCCAGAAGGGGGAGGTGAACGCTTACTTCCATTGTTAGTACCTGAGCAAAATTTTCCCAGCGTCAGCAACCAGGTTTCTTCGCGAAACATCCCCAATAAAGGGACGAGAAACCCGGTTACTGAGAATACTGTAAACGTTATGCTCGATTACTTAGTTTTCGTTGAAAGCTACGTAAATCTCCTCCTTACGACCAAGATATGATAAAATAACACTATGACTACCCACCGCATTCTTATCGTTGACGATCACCGTGAGATACGCTCCGCTTACCGGGCCAATCTCGAGCTTCTGGACGCTGACTTGGAGATATTTGATGTCCCCTCCGGCGAGGAGGCTCTTCTTGAAATATCCCTTCAGAAGATAGACCTTCTTATTGCCGACGTGCGTCTCCCCGGACTTTCTGGCCTAGAATTACTGGAGAAAATAAAAACCCGTAATCCAGACATAAAGGTTATACTGGTCACGGGATTAGTAGATGCTGACATCCGGCGCCGAGTGGCGGATGCTGAAGCAGATGCTTTTTTCTTGAAGCCTGTTGAAATACCTGACTTGCTAGACGCAGTGGAACGCTGCCTTGGGATTGTAGAAGGGGATACTTCTGCTCTAGGTGATACCGCTGTTTTTGCTAAGAAACGCTCGACTAAGAATGTTTCGGAGCGATTAGCTGGATTGCGGCAAGAGCTAGATGCTTTTTCGACAGTCTTACTAGATGACCATGGCAAAGTTTTAGCCCGTGCTGGCGGATTGCCGGACTCGGTGGAAAAATCTCAGGTTTTGCCAACACTGATGGCTACTTTCAGTGGAGTGAATAAAATTTCCCTCTTCTTGGGAAAACCCCAACCTGAGGATTTATGGTATTTCTCAGGCATAAAATATGATCTTTTCTGGGCGCACGTGGGAACAGCACATGGTTTATTGGTAGCCGCCAATCCCATTGATCAAGAGGAAGATTTGGCAAAAGTGATTCGTGCGGTCAATCTTGCCGGGCAGGATTTAGTCGAGATTCTGGATACGATGGGTATAACTTCAATGGTGAAGACAGAATCGGTCAAAGAGCTTATTGCGGAACGTCTTGATACGCAGGAATTAACCGCAGAGGATGAGAACGAATTATCGGATATGCTGCAAGGCGAAGATGAAGTTGTTACCGATGAGCTGAATGCCTATTGGGACACTGCCACGAACGAAGATGAAAATACCGGCCCCCATAGTGCAGATGCTCTTTCCTATGAAGAAGCTCGCCGGCTAGGCCTAACGCCTGAGGAGGCATAAACCCTGGGAGGTGGTAGACTGGCATAGTAACCGTTCAGTCCCCAGCGGTGCGGAGTGGATAGTTACTCTTCACGTTTCACTTCTCACTCCCCACGTTTCACTTGTCACTCACACAGGTATATGTTAGAATCTTGCTCGCTTGTTTACCCCAAGTCTTACTGGGGAATGGTGCAACGGTAGCACAGCGGCCTTTGGAGCCGTTGATCTTGGTTCGAATCCAGGTTCCCCAGCCTGGTTGTCGGGATGGTTCATTTTAGGCTAGAAACTAGTTGACACTTTTACTCACGGGTAGACGCCCAATCGTATTGGGCACACCTGACATTGACGCCAACGCGGTTGGCTCGCTTTGCGTACCCGAAGTTTAAAGTTAAAATTGTGAACCATCCCTGATTGTTAAATGAATTTTATGATGTCTGAGTTTGAAGAAGACCCCCCTGATAGATGGCAATTGGATAGTTTCCGCGAAGGCGAGCTAGTGTAGCTGTTTGCAGCGCACCATGCTCGCTGTTTTTTTTGTTTCCTCCTTTGCTCAAAGCGGCGTCCCCGCCGCCGAGGACTGCGGCTAGAGCGTGCCACTTGCCACTTGCACACCTGCATACATGCCACTCGCCACTCGCACCTCGCCCACTCGCAACTCACCCAGGAGAATTTATGAAAACGACTGCTGTGATCCTAGCCGCCGGACAAGGAACCAGAATGCACTCTGACTTGCCCAAAGTCCTCCATTCTGCCCTGGGAAGGCCAATGATTCAATACGTCTTGGACGCCGTCGCTCCTGTCTCTGGTGAAAAACCGGTCTTGGTCGTCGGCCATAAAGCGAACGAAGTGAAACACGCCCTGCAGGATCGCGTACACTATGCTCATCAGGCTGAACAATTGGGGACCGGCCATGCTGTCCAACAAGCTGAGAGCCTCCTCAAAGGCCATACTGATTTGGTCTTGGTGCTTTATGCGGATATGCCTCTTATACGAGCCGAGACGTTGAAGAGTTTGGTAAAAGCTCAACAAAATCATCCAGGCCCCTTCACCATGCTGACAGTAACCGTAGATGACCCACGAGGCTTTGGCCGTATTATTAGGAACGCAGCAGGAGAAGTCCAAGCTATAGTGGAAGAAGCCCAAGCTACCCCAGGGCAGCTTGCAGTCAAAGAACTGAACGCGGGAGTATACTGCTTTTCCTCCGCTTGGCTGTGGGGAGCTATCAACAGAATAGAACTTTCCCCGAAAGGAGAATACTACCTTACGGATTTAGTTGAAATCGCTGTTTCAGATGGCATGAACGTAAATACAATTTCTACAGACGAACCATCAGAATTAATAGGCGTGAACACGCGAGTTCATTTGGCCGAGATCACGAAAATCATCCAGCAGCGGATCAATCAGAAATGGATGCTTTCCGGAGTTACCATCGCCGACCCTGCTGCCACGTACATAGAGCCAGAAGTCACAATTGCCCCCGATACAATCATTCTGCCCAACACACATCTACAAGGCGGCACCCAAATAGGTACTAAGTGCGTCATAGGACCCAATACCATCGTCCGGGATTCCCAAATTGGCAATCATTGTGAGATCAAGGCCTCTGTGGTCGAGAATGCAGTCCTAGAAGATCATGTTGATATTGGCCCCTTTGGACACCTCCGCAAAGGCGCCCATCTTGCCGAAGGCGTTCACATGGGAAACTTTGGCGAAGTCAAAGAGGCCTATTTGGGACCCGGAACAAAAATGGGACACTTCTCGTATATTGGAAACACCACCACTGGCGAGAGCGTGAACATCGGCGCTGGAACCATTACCTGCAACTATGATGGCGCTCAGAAACACCACACACAAATTGGAAACAAAGTCTTCCTTGGCAGTGACACCATGCTGGTTGCTCCAGTAAGTCTAGGAGATGAGGCGCAAACCGGAGCCGGCGCTGTGGTGACCAAAGATGTGTCCGCTAAGACAGTAGTCGTAGGGGCTCCGGCCCGCCCCATTCTTAAAGCAGAAAAAGTAGAGGATGTATAAACTGACAGTACATTAGAAAGCGCCAAGTTGAAAGAAATTGAGTTTTATTTAGAAAACGAACTAAGGAGTTTTGTGTAAAATGGGAAGTTTACGTAGGCTTGTTCTTGATGTCTTAAAACCTTTGGAACCTAGTATAGTGGAATTGGTGCAGCGCATAGCTGCTTTGGATGGAGTAGACGGTGTTAACATAACTATTACCGAAATTGATCGTAAAGTAGAGAATGTCAAGATCACCGTGGAGGGGGATGCGTTATCATTCAAAGAGTTGAAAGCAGTGGTTGAAGCCCACGGCGCGGCTATTCACTCTATTGATGAAGTCGCCGCTGGAGATAGGTTGATTGAGGATGTAGTCACCACCCAGGATTAATTATGCAAAAGGCGCAGGACTCCTTCCGGCAACTCAAGGATTATATCGATAATTTCCAGAGCTATAACCAATTAGTGGGTATCTCTGAGATTGCTAGGCGATACTTTGCCATGAACGCCTTCGATGGCGTCCTGACCACAATTGGCGTGTTGGTAGGCAATTACCTGGCCGGAGTGCGTGATCTTTCAATTCCTATCCGCATCGGAGTCGCGACTTCAGTGGCTATGGGCGTTTCTGGTTTGTGGGGCGCATATCTTACCGAATCTGCCGAACGCCGGCGTGAACTGGTAGAGTTGGAGAAAATTTCTCTTATTGACCAACAAGATACCAAAATTGGCCGCGCTTCACGTCTAGCGGTAGTAGTTGTCTCTGTGGTAGATAGTTTAGCCCCTTTTCTGGCCGCGATGGTGGTCCTAATTCCCCTCTTCCTTGACCCGGTGATTGGAAACGCCATCATTAGCTACGGCCTTTCCATAATCATAGCCTTACTTTGTCTTTTTGGATTAGGCATGTTCCTGGGGCACATCTCGCAAGGCAATCTCTTTGGCTATGGACTTCGCACCCTGGTAGCTGGAATAGTAGCCATTGCTATCAATTTTCTCATGGGCGGCGAGTGAGTCTTCTCCCCCTCTCCTCCCGGGAGAGGGGCTGGGGTGAGGGTTGTGTGAGGGCTGAGCGACCACGCAAGGAAAAATATGACGGCAAAACTAACCGAAAAACAACGCCAAAATTTGATCCAAACCGCCAATCGCGTTCGCGCCAACGCCTACGCCCCCTACTCCAACTACCCCGTTGGGGCCGCCCTCCTGACCTCCTCAGGCAAAACATTTACCGGCGTAAACGTCGAGAACGCCGCCTACCCCCTCACCATGTGCGCCGAACGTTCCGCCGTCTTCAGCGCGGTCGCAGCGGGGGAGCGGGACTTCGAGGCCATCGCCGTAGCAACCTACAACGCCGGTACGCCCTGCGGCTCGTGCCGCCAAGTCCTCTCAGAATTTGGCCTAGATATAAAAGTCTTGCTTGTAGATGGAGAGGAAAACGTAACTCAAGAAACCACAGTGGGAGAGCTTTTGCCAGGCGCCTTCAGCAGGGGAGATTTGCCAAACTAAAGAGGAACCCGGTTTCTCCAAGAAACCGGGTTCCTCACGCATCACGCATCACGTTTCACTCCTCACTCCTCACTCTTCACCAATCCGCATCTGGGGGAACAACCAAAATCAGAGTTTCAAGTATCCAACCCTCTTCCCGCCCTTCGGTGAACAATCGAACATGAACCCAGTTATACCCCTCTTCGTCTTCTGTTGGATTGGGATCAATAATCTCCACCGCGTTCCCGTTGAGGAGAGAAGTCAGGCGTTGCGCGTCAAAGCTGGGCCCTTTGCGGATAACAGCACCTCCCGTTTCCTCTGAGGCGTTGATAGTAGCGTAGATAGGCGTGGGGCTGGGTGTGGGGCTGCTGGTGGGGGATGGCGTGGGGGTGGGCGTGGCGGTGGGGGATGGTGTCAGCGTGGGAGGGATAGGCGTCTCCGTGGGGGGGGGAGACGGCGGCACGGGGGTGGGCGTGGCCGTGGGGGGGGGAGGCGTCGGGGACGGCG
>DAOUWT010000235.1 GCA_030666985.1 Chloroflexota bacterium | reverse complement strand
GGGGCGGGGGGCGGGGTGCGTCCCCCTACGGGGATGCTTCGCGATGGGGCGGGGTGCGTAGTGCGTGATGGCACGTTTCACGTCTTCACGTTTCACGTCTTCACGTCTTCACGGCTTCACGTTTCACGTCTTCACGTCTTCACGTTTCACGTTTTCACGTTTCACGTTTCACGTTTCACGTACCCAAAGGATATTAGAAACTATGCAGGACAATGAAAAAATTTATCTTACAGCAGAAGGAAAAGCGAAATTAGAAAAAGAACTGGAAAAGCTTCAAGGCCCAGAACGCGAAAAACTAGCCAAGCGTTTACGATCCGCTATTGAAATGGGCGACCTTTCTGAAAACGCGGACTATAAGACTGCCAAAGAGTACCAAGGCTTTTTGGAAGGACGGATCCAAGATATAGAATATACACTTCGCTACGCTACCGTTGTCGAGGAAAACGAAAACGGCCACGAGACAGTCGCAGTGGGTGCAAAAGTCACCGTACAAGAAAAAGGGTATCCCCCAGAGACATATCAGATGGTAGGAAGCAAAGAAGCCGATCCTATAGCCGGGAAAATTTCTCATGTTTCCCCTATGGGCAAAGCTCTAATTGGGAAAGAGGTCGGGGAGGAAGTCACTGTCGAGACTCCCAACGGGAAGATAGAACTCAAGATTTTGGAAGTAGCCTGATAGTCTGGTAGTCGGGTAGTCTGGTAGTCTGGTAGTCGGCCAAAGAAAAACGCTTTGGCTTGGTAGTCTGAATGGGCAAGCATTCACTCTTCGTTGGGATATACGTGTCAACTTAGGGGTAGTAGTCACTCATCAACTGACCACGCTCAAGCTGGATCGCCAGATCCAGCAGGCTAAGTCCGGGGGAACTGGCGTTCCCCCTCGAGCTTGCAATAGACGAAAATGAGCAGCAAATGTTTTGTTATCAAGCGTTTCGTAAGACCATCAGTCAATGCTTTACCACTACCTGCAAAAAAAAGTCCCCATCTTGGATGGGGACTTTTTGGTATTAGAGGGATCGTTGATATTAGAACTCGCCATACTCAGGGCCGGTGAAACTATCGACTTGGGTATTCCTCCATATAGATAACTCCAGGGCCATGCGTTCGAAGAAGCTCTCTTCGGGCAAGGGGCCTTCGCCGTAGACCATATCCATCACGCGAGCAATAATCCGCAGATTGTTCGTTTCTAGGGTAAATTCACTGCCAGGACTGGCTAAAACTGGTTCTCCTTTCTTTTCCAGTTCTACCAGCATAGCCTCGTCATGGTAGGCGTGACCGCTCATGAGTACCTTGGTGATGGTGGTAATGTCATTCTGATCGAAAAGCCATACCTCGAAAGCCGTCACCCGCTTGGGTTCTCCCACACCAATTGACTCGGATATTCCAATTCCACATTCTCCTAGAAATTCCCCGGCAGCCGATTCAATGCTGAAGGAATCATCGAATAAATTATCGCCCAAAACATAAGTGGTCGTAAATTGGTGCATGGGCGGTCCTTCTCCGCGCACAGAATAATCCGTAGACTCGATGCTCTCGGTGAAGGCTTGAGCATCACCAGCCGGTGTTTGTGCTGAGGGGCGCTTTGCACTTAAATAACGCCACACCAAAACACCTGCCAGCAAAGCCGTAACCAGTAATCCCCATTTAAAGAAATTACCTGCTTCAAAGCCGGACGGCTCTTCTGCTGTTTCATCAGCGGGGTATCCTTCTACCTCGCCTCCTGCTGCTTCAGCAGCGGGGTATCCTTCTACCTCGCCTTCTGCTTCTCCCGTGGCTGATGCAACCCCAACTGCTGTGCTAAAAACATCTATATCGCTAACCAGCGTGTCTCCAGGGTCGCTCTCCAGTATTTCTAAAATTTGTGGAGCTTCTTCTCCCATTCGATCCCAGCGTGTTTTGGCCAAGGCATCATTATGCCGAAGAGAATGAGAATCAATGGACATACGGAGGTATTCGACCTTTAGATCTTCTCGCAAGTGGGGGATTGCAGCATCAGTCCATTCTACAGGATCAATGGCCCACCCATAGACAAGTCCAAGCGCTATGCCGAGAACCAATCCAATGATTCCCATAATGGGAGGATTTTCAAGAATTCTTTCAAGATACTCGCGAATTTTTTCCATGGTTACACTCCGTTTAGATAAATGCGGACGTTAGCCTGATACAGTAATTGTAGCCGAGAGTGTTAGATTATGCAACACACTCACACAACTATTATAACATCTTTCTAAGTTCTTAGGTGCAAGCGCCATGCCAAAAGCCGTCCTAAAACCCCCTTATTCTCCCGTGACATCATCCAATAAGAATTCTTTTTCACAACTTAAACATTTTGCATGATTTTTATTGGCCGCGAGCAGGAGTCCGTCACATTCAGGACAAGGCACAGAGAGAGGAAGTTTCCAGCTCGAGAACTCACATTCTGGATAATTAGCACAGCCATAAAATACACGCCCACGGCGAGTACGACGCTTGACGATATCGCCCCCATCTTCTGGACATGCGATGCCAATTTTTTCCAACCAGGGTTCCGTATGGCGGCACTTCGGGAAATTACTGCACCCTATGAACTTCCCATGCCGTCCCCACCTCACAACCAAGTCATGCCCGCATTTGGGGCACTTTCTATCAATGGTCTCGTGCTCGACGTTAACCTTGGGCATATTTTCCTTGGCATACTCGATCCGCTCAACAAAGGGCCCATAGAACTCAGACACCACGTCCACCCAGGGTCGTTCTCCTGAAGCAACCAAATCTAAATCGGCCTCCATATTTGCAGTGAACTTCACATCAACGATATTGGGGAAATACTCTACCAATAAATCATTGACAGTTATTCCAATCTCTGTTGGTGACAGCCGTCTATCCTCTTTTTGGACATAGCCTCGTTGTTGCAAAGTTCCCATAGTGGGAGCGTAAGTAGAAGGGCGGCCAATGGCATTCTCCTCTAAAGCGCTCACCAGAGACGCTTCAGAATATCGAGTAGGAGGTATTGTGAAATGCTGTTCGGGAAGCAACTTATCTAAGTCTTGAACCTGCCCCGCCTCAAGATCAACGGGAATACGCTCTTTGTCCTTTGCTGCTTGCCGTTCCTTACCATTATTATTACGGTCATACACCACTAAAAAGCCCTGGAATTTAATCGAAGAGCCAGAAGCCCGTAAGATGTAGGCATGTTCTTTACCCTTTCCACTAACCGTAACTCGCAAAGTGTCATAGACAGCCGCCGCCATCTGAGAAGCCACGAACCGCTCCCAGATCAATTTATATA
The DNA here is from genome assembly GCA_030666985.1 of Chloroflexota bacterium. GTDB lineage: Bacteria > Chloroflexota > Anaerolineae > Anaerolineales > UBA11858 > B10-G9. The sequence continues at coordinate 1,388 of DAOUWT010000235.1, read as the reverse complement.
GGCGGTATTGGTCACGCGTTAAATACTGCCTGATAGCTTTAGGGGTGTGCCTCACCGATGTAGGGTGGATAGCTTCGTGCGCTTCTTGAGCACGTTTGGCTTTCGTTTTATACTGAGGAGGTTTTTTGGGAAGATATTTCGGCCCTAGTTCTTCCTTTACATAGACCCGTGCCTCATCTTGGGCGCTCTTGGCGACATTAGTGGAATCGGTTCGCATATAGGTAATCAAACCGGTTTCTCCGCCATTGCCAATATTTATGCCTTCATATAACTGTTGGGCAATGGCCATGGTTTTCTTGGCAGAAAAACTCAATTGCCGGGAAGCATCTTGCTGCATTGTGCTGGTTGTGAAAGGTGGATAAGGTTTTCTTCGCCGTTGTCCACGTTTAACCTCGCTGACTACATAATCAGCTTTCTCCATATCAACCAGGATAGGCTTAACTTCTCCCTCTGTGCTGAAAGCTGGTTTTTCACCGTCCACGCGAGACAACTTTGCCACGTAGGTAGTGGTATCTTTAGGAGCATCCGCTGGGCGGAACTCCGCTTCAATTGTCCAGTATTCAACAGGTACAAAAGCCTCGATCTCGCGCTCACGTTCCACGATCAGACGCAGCGCCACAGATTGGACACGCCCCGCCGAAAGCCGCCCCCGCACCTTCTTCCACAAAATAGGACTAATGCTATAACCAACCAAGCGATCCAAAATACGACGACCTTGTTGGGCATCTACTAAATCCATATTCAGGTTTACGGGATTCCGGAAAGCCTCTTCGATAGCTGATTTCGTGATCTCATGGAAAATGACCCGCTTGGTTAAATCCGGTTCCATATCCGCCGCTTCCATCAAATGCCAGGCAATTGCTTCCCCCTCCCGATCCAGGTCGGTGGCCAGATAAATCTCCTTAGCTTCTTTCGCCAAAGCTTTAATTTCTTTCACAACATCGCGTTTCTCATTGGGAACCCGGTAACGCGGCTCAAAATTATTTTCCACATCCACCGAAAGCTTGGATTTCAACAAATCCCTGATATGCCCAACCGAAGCTTTGACCCGATAATCCTTACCCAGGTAGCGGCCAATTGTCCGCGCCTTGGCAGGGGACTCGACAATCACCAGTTTCCCTTTTCGTTTCTTGTTATTACGTTTCCGGGTGTTCTTGGGAGGTTCCATGCCCTCATGGGCATCGGTGCGTCCCATGCGAAACATATTCGTCCCGCACACAGAACAAGTTCCCTTTGTCCCCGGCGAACCAGTCGCAGTAAATACCGGGGTGGGATCCTTCATTTCCTGTTTTTCTTTACACTTTACACAATACGCTTGCACAAATAACTCCTCCGATTTCAAAGATAATGGAACGGTAGAGTAGAGGATGAAGTCAGGTTGTTTAGAT
>DAOUWT010000298.1 GCA_030666985.1 Chloroflexota bacterium | reverse complement strand
TCAAGGTGCATTGACTTGCACTCCAAAGTGCGTTGCACCTGATTGGCTCAAATAAACAACGGAAAAAAGATGACAGAAAAAGAACCCCTCCAAAAAAATAAACCCTGGTACACATTCGATATCCAAGAAGTTCTAAAAGACTTGGATGTATCCCGCGAGGAAGGACTTTCTAACGCAGAAGTCGAACGCCGTTTGAAAACCTATGGCCGCAACGAATTGGCCGAAGCCCCCCCCACCACTATTTGGGAAATGCTCAAGGAGCAATTTGCCAATTTTGTGGTCATCCTTTTGCTGGCAGCGGCTCTCATCTCGGCCCTTCTGGGGGATTGGATAGAAGCCGGGGCCATCATGACCATCGTTGTCCTGAACGCCGTCTTGGGCGTGGTTCAGGAGCGGCGGGCAGAAGAAGCCCTGGCTGCCCTGAAAAAACTGGCCGCCCCCGAGGCAAGCGTCCTCCGGGGTGGTCACCGCACGGCTGTATCCTCCCCAGAGTTAGTACCGGGTGACATTGTCTTTCTGGAAGCGGGAAACTACATCCCCGCCGACGTTCGTTTATTAAATACCGTGAATCTGCGGGTGGATGAAGCGCCCCTCACAGGTGAATCTGTTCCCGTCCGGAAAGACGACAGATACAGGGCGGGTGAAAACACACCCTTGGGGGATCAAGAAAACATGGCCTTTACCGGAACCGTGGTCACCTATGGCCGGGGCGAAGGCATTGTCGTCAATACCGGCATGTCGAGCGAGATCGGCCAAATAGCAGAAATGTTGCAGGCCGTAGAAGAAGAGCAAACCCCTCTTCAAAAGCGATTGGATGGATTAGGGCAAACCCTGGGGTGGGCCTCTTTGGCAGTGTGTGCCGTGGTATTTGGAGTGGGAATATTGCGGGGAACCCCGGGCCTGGATATGTTCATCATCGCCGTCAGTCTGGCGATCGCCGCCGTCCCGGAAGGTTTACCCGCCGTTGTAACCATCAGCCTGGCCCTGGGCATGCAAGAGATGATAGAGCGCAATGCCCTCATCCGGCGCTTATCATCGGTAGAAACCCTCGGCTCCGCAACCGTGATCTGCTCCGACAAAACCGGGACTCTCACCCAAAACGAGATGACCGTCACCTGCGTGGCTGCCGACGGTGATTTCCTGGACGTGACCGGCAGCGGATACCGCCCCGAAGGTAAATTCCTGATGGACGGCGAGAAAGTCAACCTTTCTAAAAATTATCCGGCCATCCTCACGGCCCTGTGGATTGGAGCATTGAACAACGACGCCGCGCTGGACACCTCTTACGGCGAACACGGAGAAAAAACCTACCGCATTGTGGGCGACCCCACCGAAGGGGCACTGATAGTCGCAGCAGCCAAAGCCGGGGCATTACCAGACCCCTTGGCACACGCCTATCCCCGCATAGAAGAAATCCCCTTTGACTCCGACCGCAAGCGCATGGTCACAGTTCACGCCATTAGCAGTCCAGAATCTAAAGATATTTCTCCCTTTTACGATCAAGAAAAAAAGGCCTGGTACGTGGTGGCCTCAAAAGGCGCCCCTGATGTAGTGTTAAAACAGTGTACGCACTACCAAAACCGGGAAGATAAAGCCGTTCCCCTCACCAATGAGCAGCGCAGCCGCATTTTAGAAGCCAATGACCGCATGACCGCACGAGCCTTGCGCGTCTTGGGCGTTGCCTATCGAGTGGTGGAAGACGTTAAAAAAAGGATTGATGGGGAATTGGACAAGGGTATCGAAGAAGAACTGATCTTTGTGGGCCTGATAGGTATGCTTGACCCCCCCCGCCCCGAAGTCTCTCCCGCCCTGGAGAAAGCCCGCCACGCCGGTATCCGCACAGCCATGATCACGGGTGACTACCCCAACACGGCCCGCGCCATTGCCGAGGCTATTGGCCTCATTCAAGAAGGTCACCAGGTTCTGACCGGCAACGACCTGGACACACTAGACGATGATGCCATGCGGGAAGAAGTCAAACGCACAGACGTCTACGCCCGCGTATCCCCCGAACACAAAGTCCGCATTGTGAAGGCCTTCCGGGCCAACGGCGAAGTGGTAGCCATGACCGGGGACGGCGTGAACGACGCGCCTTCCATCAAACAAGCCGACATTGGGATCGCCATGGGCATCACCGGCACAGACGTAGCCAAAGAGACCGCCGACATGGTGCTAACCGACGACAATTACGCCAGCATCGTCTCCGCCGTGGAGCAGGGCCGCGTCATTTACAGCAACATCCGCAAATTTGTCTATTACCTGCTCTCGTGTAACATGGCCGAGATTGCCATAATTTTCTTGGCAACCATGATTTGGGGAAAATCGCCCTTGAGCGCAATTCAGCTTTTGTGGCTGAACCTGATCACCGACGGTGCCCCAGCCCTAGCCCTGGGCGTGGAAAAAGGCGACCCCAATATCATGGATATGCCGCCCCGTGACCCCAAGGAGCCTATCATCAATCGCTTCATGCAGTGGGGGATTGGCATCCAAACCATAGCCATCACCGCCGTCACTCTGATTGCTTATTGGGTTGGGTTAGTACATTTCCCAGAATATGCTGAAACAATGGGCTTCGTGACCCTCTCTTTTTCAGAGTTGCTGCGGGCCTACACCGCCCGTTCTGAACGCTATCCGATTTTGAGGATGGGGGTTTTCAAAAATCGCAGCATGAATTGGGCCGTAATCTCCTCCCTGGCCTTGTTGATAGTTGTGCTCTATGTCCCATTCTTGCAAAGAATTTTCGGCACTCTGCCTCTTGTTTGGGCGCAGTGGAGAATCATTTTGCCCCTCTTGATAGTTCCCTCCATAGCGGCTGAGGTGGTGAAAGAGATTGTGGTTCGGGACAGGAAGTAACTACTTAACGCAGAACCGCAGAGGTGCAAAGACGCAGAGACTATTTTATTTTTCTCTGCGTCTCTTCGTCTCAGCGCCCGCCGCATTAAGTTTTGTCTTTCTCCGTGTTCATCCTTAAAATCTGTGTACCTATCTGTGTACAGCGTCTTCTGACAGCGCACCTAATCCCTGATTCCTAGTCCCTAGTCACCTAATTTCCCTACGCAAAAATCACATACTGCCGCAAAAACTTATCCACCGCCTCGTAAAAATGCTCCAACGTCTCCGATTTGCGAAAACCGTGCCCCTCGCCGGGATAAAGGTGGTACTCGTGGGGGACTCCGCTGCGCTTCAGAGCCTCGACTATAACCTCAGACTGGTCTTTGGGAACCACCTTATCATCCTCCCCCTGAAAGATAGCCATAGCGTCTTCTATTTTATCCGCCGCGAAAACAGGGGAGCGTTCCCGATAAATATCCGCCGCTTCGGGAAGTGAGCCTAAGAGCGAGTCAGAATAGCGTTCTTCGAATTTATGCGTGTCTGCCACTAATGTGAATTGATTAGCGACCCCGTACATAGAAATCCCAGCCTTGAAAACGCCCGGGTGGTCTTCCAAAGTTTTCAGGACAGTGAACCCTCCCGCGCTGCCGCCCATGATGACCATCCGCCCCGCATCGGCCAAGCCCTCCGAGGC
>DAOUWT010000013.1 GCA_030666985.1 Chloroflexota bacterium | reverse complement strand
GGAGCGCGGCACAGGGCGGCGCCGAGTGGGTTGGGGGGCGCGCAGTTCGCCGGGGAATCGGGAGAGAGAGGAGAGAAAATACCCCCTACGTGGTTTCTTGTTTGCGATACCCCTCCAATCCCCCCCCGCATGGGGAGGGGCGCCATCAAAATTCATATCACCGCCGATATAGCCTACGCCATGCATCAATATTGGCGCGTGACCGGGGATGATGATTTTTGGCGAAATGTGGGCGTCCCGGTCTTATTGGAAACAGCCATATTTTGGGGAGACCGTGTTGAGCCTGAGGGGGCAGCATTTTCAATTCGGGACATTATGGGGCCGGATGAAAACCACGAACACGTGGATAATAACGCCTACACAAATCACATGATTCGCTGGCATCTGAAAACGGCGCAGGATGCGTTAGAGTGGCTGTGGGAGCGTGATCCTGGGGGGGCGGGGAAACTGGTCGAGAAGCTTGATCTCACCCCCCAACGATTGGCGCACTGGCAGAAAGTGATCGCTGGACTAACTCTCTCGCACGACTCTGAAACTGGGCTAATTGAGCAATTTGAAGGCTTTTTCGACCTTGAACATGTAGACTGGGATGCCTATAAAGGGCGCACAACATCCATTCAAGGATTATTAGGCCTGGAAGAAACAAATCAACGCCAGGTGCTCAAACAAGCCGATGTCATCGCTCTTTTATGTCTCTTGGAAGATGAATTTGATCAAAAAACCTGGCAAGCCAATTGGGATTATTATGTTCCTATCACCGATCACGAGTATGGCTCATCCCTGGGGCCGGCGATGCACGCCTGGGCTGCCTGCCGGATGGGCCAGCCAGATTTGGCCTACGAGCATTTTATGCGTGCAGCCCGCGCCGATTTGCTGAATGTCCGGGGCAACGCCCACGATGGCATTCACGCCGCTTCGGCAGGGGGATTGTGGGAGGCGGTGGTTTTTGGTTTCGCGGGGATGCGCCTAACAGCGGATGGGCCGGTATTCAACCCCCAACTTCCTTCTCACTGGCAACGGATAGCTTTCAATGTCGTGTACCACGGCAAGCGCGAGCGTGTTGAGCTAACCCGCTAGTACATTGTTCACCGCATGCGAAGCACGCAAAGCGAGGCACGAAGTTCACAAAGTTTTTCTGTAAGCGTTCAGAGGATGTCATTCTGAGCCACTGATGTTTTTCCAGTGGCGAAGAATCTCCTCCACGGGGACTAGTGGGGAGACCCTTCGGTCACAAAAAACGCTCCCTCAGGGTGACATACCTGAACGGTTATGTTTTTCTTTGTGAACTCAAAGGAATTCTTTATGTTCTTTGCGACTTTGTGGTTAAATTTTGAAGCAGGTATTCTCTACGCCATGATATTCAATTGCACAAAGATTTCTGCCGCTCAGTCTAGAACATACTCGATCAAGTCGTCAAGCGAGCAGGTCGCCAGCCCTATCACGTGATCCCCTCCCCCATAGTAAACGTAGACGGTGTCGTCAACGACCAGGTTTGCATTAGAAAACACAACATTTGGAACATCGCCACGGATTTCCCAAAGCTCTTCTGGCCAAAAGATCGCCGTGCGGGGCCGGCTAATGACCTTGGTGGGGTCGTCTAAATCGAGCAGGCACACGCCAAGATGGTAAACGTGGGCTTCGTTGTATCCATGGTAAAAAGCCAACCAGCCCTGTTCGGTTTCGATTGGCACTCCGTTCCCGCCAATGCTCTTGAAATCCCAGTCATTATCTGCGCGGGGGGTTAGCAGAACAGCCATATCTTCTTCGTCCCAATGAAGCAAATCGTCACTATAAGCTATCCAGATATTGGGCCATCTGCGGTGGAGAGCCGCGTACCGCCCGCCAATTTTGCGGGGAAATAGGACGTGGTCTTTATTATCTTCGCCACGCACAATGGGGCCTAAACGTTCCCAGGTGATCAAATTATCGCTCCGGGCGATCATGGGGAGGATGCCGCCCCCCACGTGAGTGGGTTTGCCCTCCACCTCCGAGCCATAGGCCGTGTAGCACATATAGAAACGGGCATCGATTTTAGTCACACGCGGGTCTTCCACGCCGCGAGAATCGCTCTTATCCTTGGGGGATAAAATCGGGCGGCGCATACGGTTCCAGTTCACGCCATCCACGCTGACAGCATACCCAATACGGCTTATCCAATCTAGTCCCTGGGCGCGATAGTGCATGTGAAATAGGTCGTTGTGATAAACGACGGATGGGTTGAAAACGTTATAAGTTTCCCAGTCGGATGCGGGGTCGGGGAGGAGAATGGGGTTGGATGGGTGGCGTTGAAGTTTCATTTTTGGTTTTTCCTTTGGGGATTAGGGACTAGGTGATTAGTGATTAGTGATTAGGGAGTGGGGGTTCTAGTTCGTAGTAGGGGACGAGAGTGCCCGCTTCGGGTGCGGGCGAACTCCAGGCGACTGCTCTGGAGCGAACTCTTGTTCGCGTGCGAATTTCATTCGCCACTACAAACCACCGAGTGTTCGTAGTCAGACACGAGAGTGCCCGTTTCAGGTGCGGGCGAACTCCAGGCGACTGCTCTGGAGCGAACTCTTGTTCGCGTGCGAATTTCATTCGCCACTACAAACCATTTGTTGATTCACAATCTGAACACCAAGCCTTCATTAGCTCCTAATTCCAATTTGGCCAGAGGCGTGGTTCCTGATCGACTCATGCCAGTAGCGACAACAAGCGCGGCCTGGGCTGCGATTCCGCTCAAGTTGAGGGTGTGGGGTTGTTCCCCGAAGTTGAGCACGATGAGGAAAGAATCGGCGCCGGGGGCGGTGCGCCGGTATGCAAATACGTCTGCCGCGCCTGTATCTACCGAGGCATAATCCCCCACCGCGAGAGCAGGCTCAGAACGCCGCAACCCCGTCAGGGCGCGGTACAAACTTAGCATAGAAGCGGGGTCTTCTTCTTGCTGCTGCACATTGCGGGTCTGATAATCACCGGCCAAGGGCAGCCAAGGAACAACCCCCGCCACGGCGAACCCGGCGTGGGGAGAGGTATCCCATTGCATGGGCGTCCGCTCCGGGTCGCGTCCCACAATGTGAGCAATTTCAGGTTGATTGACAGCGGGGGGGTCTTGTATGAATTCCGGCGGGATGGGGACATTCTCCATGCCAATTTCTTCCCCATAATAATTGGTGGGCGTGCCGCGCAGCGTCATTAGGAGCATGTTCGCCACGCGCGCCTGTGCCTGCCCCAGCCGAGAAGCAACACGATGCCGGTCGTGGTTACCCAGCACCCAGTTCGGCCAGGCCCCCTGCGGCAGGGCCGCCTCGTAGGCGTCCACCGCGTCCCGCACGGTTTGCGCATCCCAATCCACCGAAAGAAGCTGGAAATTGAAAGGCAAATGACATTCATCAAAGCTGCCATCCGCGCGACGCGCCCCATAATACTTCACCAAATCCTCATTGGGTAAATATATCTCCCCAACCATCATGCGGTCATCGTATTCATCCAGCACGGAGCGCATTTCTTTGATGAGATCGTGGACGCCGGGCAGATTTTGCGTATAAATGTGCTGCAACTTGCCAATGGGATGTGTGCCATCCCAATCCGGGTTGAGCGGCTCATCACGCAATTGCTCATCTTTGAGCATCAGCCAGATCACGTCCACCCGAAAGCCATCCACGCCTTTATCCAGCCAGAAGCGCATGTTGTCTAACATGGCCGGCAAAACTTCGGGATGGCGATAGTTGAGTTCCGGCTGCTGTTTTACGAATTGGTGCAGATAGTACTGCCCTGTACGCTCATCATAAGTCCAGGCCGGGCCGCCAAAAAAGCTGACCCAGTTATTGGGCGGGCCGCCATCGGGCGCGGGGTCACGCCAGATGTACCAATCCCGCTTGGGATTATCCCGGCTGCTACGGCTTTCGACGAACCAGCGGTGTTCGTCCGAGGAATGGTTGGGGACCAGATCAAGGATCAGCTTGAGTCCCCGGGCGTGGATATCCTCCAGCAAAGCGTCTAAGTCATCCATGCTGCCGAAGATGGGGTTGACCCCGCAGTAATCGGCGACATCATAGCCAAAATCGTGCATGGGCGAGGGGTAGATGGGGGAGAGCCAGACCGCGTCCACGTTGAGGCTTTGGATATAGTCTAAGCGTTGGTGAATACCGGCCAAATCCCCGATCCCGTCCCCGTTGCTGTCTTGGTACGAGCGGGGGTAAATTTGGTAAATTATGCCTTTTTGCCACCAGGAAAACTGTTTCATAGGGAAAACCTGCCTTTTATAAATTTGATAGTGTGGATAGCAATAATTTTTCTTCAGTATATTGCATGGTTGCTCTATAGTCAATGACCCGCGCTAACGGGGGCGGGGATGGGGGTGGGGGTGGGGGTGCCCTCACCCTGGCCCTCTTCGCGAAGCACACTCGCAGGAGTGCCCACAGGGAGAGGAGATGCGCAGGCAGTGAGTAAGATGGCGGCAATCACCACCCATAGCTTCCCCCCAACTGCCATGACAACAACAAAACTTCCCCCAATACCACTATTCCCAACACCCAAAAAACATACCTCCAACGCATATATCTATGCTAACACACACCCCACCTACTGTTCAATTTCAAAGTGTGGCTTAGATTGAGAAATATCAGTAAAATTAACATAGTCTTTAAAAAATTCCCTCCATTCCTCCATAAAAATAGAGTCCAAATCAATATAAGAACTGGCTCCTGTATAACCAGACCTAATCACCTTATCCACATCTCCACCTAAGACATCTGAAATAAATGCTAAATAAGTTGAACTAAAACCAACCTGCCGTGCCACAACATCAGGTTGAGATGCATAACCCTCGGAACTCCCTTCTCGTCCCACTATCACCAAACTCCCATCTTTTTCTGTCACATAAAAACCATATATCCCCAATCCAAAAATCTCATCCACCTTATGAACCGTCAAGCCACCCAACGGGGACAACTCCACAATCTCCAAAGATGGCCTTGCTGGGCTATCCCAACTAGAAACTTCTGGGTCAGCCACCACCACCCTAACCAAACCCCTTCCCTCCGCCACCTCTTTCAAATACTCCTCAAAAGACATTCCAGCATCCGCCTCAAAATTTTGCGTATGATTATGATAACACTGTCTCAAAAAGTACCAAGCCAACCTATCCGCCGCATCTGGTCTTTCAGGGTTTACCGAAAACCCCGTAATCGGCTCAACTTCCCTCTCTGCCAAGTCCTGCATCAAACCAATTCCTAAAGGGATTTCTAATACTCCACCTTCATACTCCACCCTACCCACCAACTCCATAGAAAACACTGGCTCAACCTCCTTCGCCTCCACCAAACTCTCCCAGCTTCCATCTTCCAACAAGATAAAAACCGGCGTGCCCTGGAGATTGGTCAAGGCGCGGGTTTCGGGATTGTAGCGCAGTTCACTCTCATATTCCGGTGTGGCGGGGATCGCGGTAGCGGTCGCGGTAGCGGTCGCGGTGGGCGTTGAGGTTTGGGTCGCGGTGGGGATAGGCGCCGCGGTCGCAGTCGCAGTGGACGTGGGCGCAGCGATCGGCGCGGGGGAGGCGCAGGCGGCGAGAATTATGGTCAATAAAGCAATTGTGTAAAAACGGGGTTTGCCTTTCATGGATTTGCTCCTTCTTCTCAATCGTTTACTAATACCATTCTATCACTCCAATTGCTTCCGCCGGGTAATCATTTCGTTGGTCAAGATCATCACGCTAGCAGTCACGATGACGGCCGGGCCAAGGACTTCCAAACTAATCTTATCCGCCAATATTCCTGTTAAGCCTGGCAGGATCGCTATCCCAAAAGAAGCAGCGCCAAAATTATACCCCATAGCATTTTCCACATGAGACTTTCCTACATAGTCGGGTATCTTAAAGACCAATAAAGGGAAAACGGGCGCCAAGGCAAAGCCAATGAGCGCCAAACCCAAGAAGCTGAGAACATGCGCCACATTCAACCAAATTAATAACCCACCCACGCCAGCGCCTGCCATACAAACGCGCAATACCTGTTGGAGATTTAAGCGGTTAATGAATAAACCAAATAGGATACGTCCCACAGTAAAGCTCCCCCAATAGATGCTCACCCACACGCCAGCGGTTTCTAATGGCACACCGCGAGCCTCATGCAGCAAGCTAAAAGACCAATTCCCCACGATGGCCTCAGTCCCTGAAGTGGCAAAGAAAAGCGCCATTCCCAACCAGACCACAGGAAGCTTGAGAGTATGAAGCCCTCGTCCTTTGGTATTGGCGTCATCATGAGTTTGAGGAGCTATCTCTCCCTGATTGGGCTGCCAATCTACCCGGAGTGCGAGATAGCCAATGACCACACAAAGCTGAAAAACCAGCGCAACCGCATAACCCCATCTCCACGAATATTCCGCGCTGAGCATAGCCGTCATCACCAAGGGCGCAATTGTCATGCCTACGCCAAAGCTGGCATGGAGCCAATTCATCAACCGGGGACTGTGGTTCTCGGCAAAGTAGGCGTTGATTCCCACATCTATCATCCCGGCTCCCATACCAGACAAGAACTCGGCTAAAATCAACGCCCACCAACTGGGAATGAAAACATAAAGCATCAAACTTGCGGCGCGTAAGAGATTGCCAAAGAAAAGAAATCGGCTCAAACCAATCTCGCGAATCAATTGCCCGCTGATGAAACTCATTAATATAAAACCGCTTGTCCCGGCCAACAAGAGAGTGCCCAGCGCGTCCAGCGAGACCTGAAATGCGGCGCGCATGGTCGGCCAAGCCACGCCTATTAATCCGCCAGGGAAACTCAAGACGATAAATGTAATAAATGCCAGCGCGACTTTGATTTGTTTGGTAGAGGATTTATTCATTTTTGTCTACTACTGATACAAGCCCGGACGGCGAGCGCGTAGTACAGGCTCTTGCTGACGCTCACGCAGAATGTCTGATAAATCAATCTCTGCGACCAAAAATTCCTCTTTGTCGGGCGAAGCCTCGGCCACCACTTCGCCACGCGGATTGACAACTTTGCTCAGGCCGCAGTAGGTCACTTCTCTCTCGGTACCTACCCGGTTTACCGCCGCAACCCATATCTGATTGTCCTGGGCGCGAGCTTGTGTGCGCAGATTGAGCAGATACTCGTAGTGCATCGGAACCGCTGAGGGAATGAAAACTATCTGGGCACCATTCACGGCCAATGTGCTAAAAATTCCTGGGAAAGCATGGTCAAAGCACGTCGCAGTCCCAATCCGCACAAAACCTAAATCGAATACTGGCAGCTCATCCCCAGCCTTGAAGTAGCAGTGTTCAGTCGGATAAAGATGGGATTTTCGATAATGCCCAACAAGTTCCCCTTTTTTATCTAGGATGAACGTCGTGTCGTAGAGGACGCCTGTTTGCCTGAGATCCACTTCTGGGATATTGGCCATGATTACCATGTCCTCATCTCTCGCGATTTCGCCCAAGGCTATTGTGGTTGGCCCTGGGATCGGTTCTGCCAGACGATAGAAATCATCGCCTATCACGTCAAGGTGATACCCGGTGTTGAAAAACTCGGGCAAGCAGGCGATGTCAACTTCACCTGGCAATGACCGTAACCACTTTTTAGCGTTGGCCAGGTTTCGGTCTTTATCAGCGGGAATACAATCTATTTGGATCAATCCGATCTGCAGCGTATTTTTCGACATCTGTGGCATCTCCTTTACGTTATAAATACTTGAGCAAAAGTTTTCAGTGGCTACAAACCATCAATTTACGCATCCTCATCATTCGCCCAGCGCGGGTCTTGTACCCACCAACGCATAGCGCCCCATGCTATCAGGCTGAGAACGGCGCTGACGGCAAAGAGCCAACTATAATTGATGCTTGCTATCCCCGCCCCCAGCATCGGCGCAGCCACCCCTATAAGTCCCATGCCCGTGTTCGCCAGCCCGGCGTAGGTCGGCCTGCGCTGCGGCTCGCAGAACTCCATAATCATCAAAATTCCTGAAACGATGATGGCTCCAGACGCGATTCCTAACAATGCGAATACAATATAGAACCATCCTTCGGCGGGAGCCAACCAGGCCAGGGTAAAGGCAAGAAAAGATCCCAGCGCGCCCAACTCCAAAGATAATTTGTGCCCAACCCGATCAGACAACCACCCAAAGAACAAATTCCCCATTGTTTGCCCTGCCAATAAAACCACCGTGTAAATGCCCACGGTGCTATCTGGTATTTGCCAGCGATACAAGGCAGCAACGGTGATAAAGCCTGCTCCCATCATTCCCAAAGACAACAACATCCGAACCAGCAAAAAGCGACGGAAATTTTGGTCACGCCGGAGAATATCAGGCAGCGTGGAAAAAAACTGGCGATTGCTTTGCCTGTGCCTTGTTACTTGGCGAACAGGTTCGCGGACGAGAGCCAAGAAAGCCCAACTAAGGTTTATGGCAATAGCTGCGATAGCAAACAAGTACACGAAATTTGTTGGGAATGGATAAGTCTTGATAAGCCAGGCGCTCAGAGAGGCTCCCAAAGCTCCCACCCCCGCACCGACAAATAAGGTCGTGCCGAAAAAACGACCACGTCTATCTACGGGAAAACACCGGGCGATCAGGTCTTGCCAAGCCGTGGCAGCCACGCCAGCGCCCAGATTAAACCAAGCAAAACTTACCAAGAAAAGCACCAAGGCCAAATTTGGAGATCGCTTAGCCATCAATGCGGCAACAATCCAAAGCCAGGTAGGTAATCGCTCCAGAAAAAATCCAACATTGACCACAATCGCTTTCTTGCGCGGCAATTGCTCCACGGCATTAGCTGTGAAAAGCTGCGGCAAGGCCCATCCGCTCTGAGCAATAATAGCTACCAGCCCAATTGCAAATGGACTAGGTGTCAATTTGCTGATGAAAAGAGGGATTATGGTGCTGGCCGAGGCAAAACTATTTCCAAACCAAAAAAAAGCCCCGTCCAAGAGATTGGCGGCGTAATTCCAGCGATAGTTGCGCTCCACTTCAATAGATAATTCTTCATCGCTGCGCGGGGGCACAGATTTATCAATCTCCAACAACCAGCGCAACGACCTGTTCACAAGTCCTATTTTTCTCAATAGCATATTTTATATTCTCGTGTATCTAATGAAACGTGAAGAGTAAAGAGTAAAAAGTGAGACATGAAGGGTGAATTACGCATTTACGTTTCACTCTTCACGTTTTACGTTTCACAATAGGTTTATTCTTATTTGGCGGCAGTAATTTCACGGTGCAGAGGAATATTCTCAAGATACGTGCGGCGGAAATGGCTATCTTCGGGTATCAAATTATACTTGCGCATCATTTCGTCGTCAGCATGCCGCAGATATTCGGCAGCTTCATCCTGCCGCCCATTAGCTGCCAAGGCCTTACTATAACAGAAAAAGATTTCCTCGCTGCTACATTCGATGATATGCACAAAGCCAAAGGAGTAGAAAATGTCTAACGCTCTTTGAGATGATTCCAAAGCTTGGCGCAGGTGCGTTTGACGTTCTTCCTGGCTCTCAACGACTTTCGCCAAGGACAAGTGAGAAAATGCAATTTTGCAAGCAGCCGCCATTTCATATTGCGTGGTTAGCGGGACATCAAGAGCAAGTTGGCGAGCCATATTAGAACGCCCAATCGCTTTCCGCCAATGGCTCTCTCCTCCTATGGCATTATGGAGAATCGCATAAACCAGGTGCAAACCAGCTTGGCCGTGTTCTCGTGAATGTTCCCCCATAATGCGGTCTGCGCGTTGAAGACTATCCAAAGCCTCCTGGTAACGCTCCTGTGCAATTTGTATCTGGGCCATTCGCAATAGAATAAACATCTCCCGCTGAGTACCTCTCCAAATTTCCATGCTCTCATCTAACCATGCTAGCCCACCATCGTAATCACCCAGATAAGTGCCTTGAATCTGTCCGCAGTGCATCAGAGCAGAAGCCTCTATGAGACGATGGTTGATTTCGCGGCTAATGCGCAATTGGTCTTGCTGATATGCAGTCAAAAAACGATCATAATCTCCATCACGCTCAAATTGGAGAGCTATCAACCTTAACAAGTTTGCCTCGGCAATCCTGTCGCCCAACTCCCGGCTAAGAGGAAGAGCCGTTTCCAAATAAGGCATCCCTCGTTCAGGCTGCTCGCTAAGAGAATAAACCTGTCCCATTTTGGTCAGAATCCCAACCTCGTAAAGTTGATCTCCTAGCTCACGGGCCAAATTGAGAGCATGTTCCGATAATTCCCATCCGGTTGGATCGTTGAGCGAGAGACGCTGGTTGGCAATAGCAACCAGGCAATGTAACTCGCGGCGGCGGTCACCTAATTCTCGGGCAATCGAGAGGGCTTCTTCAGCCAAGGGTATACCCTGGTGCAGTTCTTTTCTATTTACCCACCCGGCCACCCCCGGCTGCTTGAGCAGCGCGTCAACCACCCAGACGGGGTCTTCTCCCATTTCACGCGCAAGAGCCAACAAAGCTTGGGCTTCAGTTTGTCCCTGCTCAAATTTACCCGTTCGGAAAAGCAATTCGCGCCGCCCGTTGAGGGCCTGGAACTTTTTCTCGTAGATGGTTTGTCGTTTCTCCTGGTCAAGGTCTTGAGACATCACCTCATCCAACAATTCGAGTGCGTGGGTGTAATTCCCCAACGCCTCCGCATTGGCATAGATTCTTTTAGCCTGCTCGGCAGCCAAAAATGTGTACGCCAATTCACACTCATGCTCACCTGCCTGACGGTAATGATACGCGATCAGCCCATAATACCGCGCCCTAGCGTCCTCACCCAGGATCTTTTCCAAATATTCCGCCACCCGAAGATGATACCTATTTCTTCGGGTTGTCAGCAGGCTCTCGTAGACAGCATCGTGGACCAAGGGAGATTGAAATATATATTCGCGTCCTAGGTCGGGTGTTCGTCTCCCTTCGACAATCAACCGTGTTCGCTGCAACGATGTCAAGTATCTTGGTAACGCATCCTCTTTAAATGATTGTGGAATTTGTTCCTCTCCACCGGCAATTAACTCCGCTAGTACATTCGACCAGAACACTCGTCCAATGACAGCAGACAACTGAAGCACATACCGCTCTTCGGGCATTAGTCTATCAATTCGCGCCAAGAACATGCTTTGCAAACTATCTGGCAAATCGAGCGTATCCACAGTTTGCGTGCTGCGCCAAGTTCCTGTTTCGGCGTCTCGCACCAGCGTCCCCTGGGAGATCAGCGAGTGAACGAGTTCTCGAATGAAATAGGGATTGCCCTCAGCTTTATCAAGGATAAGGTCGCGCGTTTCTTCTGGCAATACCTCCGGGCCTATCATCCGGTCAATGAATTCTGCGCTATGGGCTTTGTCCAGAGGCAGCAACGTTAGGGAAATCAACCGATGGGGATATTCGGTCTCGACAAAATGACTAAACTCCCACACCGGTGAGGTCCGATCTGGGCGGAATACGAGCAGCCAAAGGATTGATTCCCGGTCGCAGAGAGGCAGGCAATACTTTAGTAAATCCAACGAAGACTTATCCGCCCATTGCATATCTCCAAAATTCAACACTACTGGGCCGCGCTTGGCCAACGCTTGCAGCCAACTCCTCACCGCCTGGAAGAAGCGCTGCCGAGGTTCCTCGGCGTTCAAGTATTCGACATTCTGAGAAAACGACTCCTCAATTATCGCCGGAAAATCCACCAATATCTGATCAACATCAGCTGGCTGGCGCCCCCACAATGCCTCAGTTTGACGTTGGAGATGATCACTTATCTCTTCATCTGGCTGTTCTGGCCGCATCCCCAGCCAGCCCCGGATCAAATCAAGCCACATCGAATAGGGCCAAGATTGATAATACGACCGGCAGCGACCATGCAGCCAGGTAACACATGGCGTCTCTTGTGTCGCTGCCAACAACGCCTCCTGACAGATCATATCTTGACGCGCCTGGGCCGCCAAAAAAGACTTACCCATCCCCCTGTCCCCCGACAGCAAAACAATACCACCACGCCCATCGCGCAAATCTTCAATACCGCCTTTAAGCTCTTTGAACTCTGTGTCGCGTCCAATCATGGGCTTTGACAGGTCAAAGGTTTGCAGGCGCCGCATCTGCTCGGACTCGGCCCTGGGCGTCAACGGGCGATAAACTGCTACAGGCTGGCTGATACCTCTAACGCTGATCTCTCCTAACGGCTCCCACTCGAATTGCGTTTCTGCCAAACGATAGGTGTTTTCGCTGACCAGCACCGTGCCCGGCTCGGCTGCGCTTTCCATCCTGGCGGCGAGGGCAATGGCTCCCCCCATGGCGGTATCTTCGCTATGCTGGCTGCGGTTGCCAATATTGGCGGCAATTACCTCTCCCGTGTTGACACCCACACGAAGCAGCAATTCGATATCTTGGTTCTCGGCCAAATCAGCGGCGTAGAGCTTAATAGACCGCTGCATGGCAAGGGCAGCCAACAACGCTCGTTCCGGGTCATCCTCGTGGGCAGATTTCACGCCGAAGAGAGCGATCAAACCATCCCCCCTGAATTGGTCCACCTCCCCCCCAAAGCGGGTAACCTCCGCGGCCAATATTTGCAAGACGCGGTTCATGATCTCCACCCAGGCTTCGGTGCCAATCTGCCCCATAAGGTCTGTGGAACCTTTCACATCGGCGATGATGATGGTGGCCAGGCGGCGCTCGCCTGTCAGGGGAACAGTGGCTGGTTGGGGGGATGGTGCGGGGGATGGCGCTTGGGCTGGGGGAATCTCAGCCGGAGGCGTCTCGCCCGTGGGTGCCTGTTCATCAAGGGGCGGGATGGAGCCAGACAGGATAGGTGGGGGCTGCACCTGTGGGGATTCCTCCCCCAGCGACACGCCGCAGTGACCGCAAAAGCGATAATCCAGCGGTGACGCCAAGCCACAACTGGAACACGTCCGCATCAGGCGCGTACCACACGTACCACAAAATTTCATTTCGGGATGGCTCTCGAAGCCACAATTAGGACATTGGGTCATAGAACTGTGAAACGTGAAGAGTGAGGAGTGAAACGTGAAGAGTGAAACGTGAGGAGTGAGATCACATTTTACGTTTTACTCTTCACGTTTTAAAAGTTATAAAGAAACTTTCACGCGCTCGGAATAACCACTTCCCTGCCAGTTTCCTGACTCTTATACAGCGCATCCAAGATCAAAGCGACCTGCAAAGATTGTTCAGCGGGGACGGGTGACGGCGCTTCATTTACAATGGCCTTGGCAAATTCCACACATTCCCGGTGATGCGGTCGGAGTTTATCTTCAGTAAGTTTC
This sequence comes from Chloroflexota bacterium, assembly GCA_030666985.1. Taxonomy (GTDB): domain Bacteria; phylum Chloroflexota; class Anaerolineae; order Anaerolineales; family UBA11858; genus B10-G9. The sequence goes on along the minus strand of DAOUWT010000013.1, from coordinate 7,028 downwards.
AAAGTGCGGTCATAATGTTGTTTGAGGCTATTATTGCTCTCGGAGATCACACACGTAGGCCAATGGCAGCCGCCTTTGGTGCCATACAGCCAAGTTTGCACATCGTCTTTATCAGAGCTATGATGAAGAAGCCAACTCACCTCAATAATTAGGCTGGCCCCGTTATCGAAGCGCACAAATGCCATGGAGAATTCATCAACGTCAAACCCTTGGGGAATGTCGCCGCCCCAATTACTAAATGCGCCCTCCTGAACAGCTAGCTCTGTCCTCGCTACTCCAGAGACACTTACGGGGTTCGGGTTTCCCATCAACCAAAGCACAAAATCAATCATGTGGACGCCTAAATCAAGCCCCACGCCAGCGTGTGCCTGTTCTTTGTAGATGAATGTCGGGCGGATGGGAGCGCCCGAACGCCGCAGCCACCAGGCCCGGGCGTGGTAGATCTCTCCCAACGCGCCGGCGTCAATCTCAGCTTTTAGGGCCTTGGCCGTCCCCGTGAAGCGGAAGTGCTGGGCGGTCATTAGCATTTTCCCCGAACGGTCGCGGGCGGCGATCATCTTACGAATTTCATCCGCGGTTGGCGCGAGGGGCTTCTCGCACATGACGTGTTTTCCTGCGTCCAACGCGGCTACTGTCATCTCGGCATGATAATTATTCGGCGTGCATATGTCAAGGATGTCAATATCAGGATCATTGATCAAGTCATTGACATCGGTTGTCAAGTTCTTTATGCCATATTCACTCGACCAGTGGTCAAATTGATCTGGATCGACATCGCAGCCGGCCACCAATTCCGCGTGTTCTGAGATTTGCCATCCCTTGGCTTTTAGGTTAGCAACACCACCCAAGCCGATGAAGCCTACTTTTAACATCTTTGCCATTGTAAATATCCTTTTTAATTTAAGCTTTCAGAGAATGTCATTCTGAGCCGCTGATGTTTTTCCAGTGGCGAAGAATCTCATCCACGGGGACTGGGAGGAGACCCTTCGGTCGCAAAAAACGCTCCATCAGGGTGACATGCCTGAACGGTTACTATCCTTTTAATTCAAGCTTTCTTCTGGATGTTCAATTTCGATTTGGTCTCCGCTAACCTCAAAGGATTCTAACGGAGTTGGGAAATGTCCAAAGTTCACACCCGGCCCGCCTGATGGAGCAGCCCAGTGGATAGCATTCTCAATCACCTTAAGAACTCCGGGGTGATGGAAAATGGGATAAGTCTCATGTCCGGGCCGGAAATAGAATATCTTTCCCCGCCCACGGAAGAAGCAGCATCCACTTCGGAAAACCTCTCCGCCCTGGAACCAGCTCACAAAAACTTGTTCATCAGGTTGTGGAATGTCAAAATGTTCGCCATACATCTCTGCATTGGGAATTTCAATATAGTCATCGATTCCTCTTGCGATGTGGTGTCCAGGATTAACAACCCACAGCCGTTCCTTTTCGCCCATTTCGCGCCATTTTAGATTGCAGGTAGTCCCCATTAATTTCACGAAAATCTTTGAGAAATGCGCCGAATGGAGAGCGATCAGTCCCATGCCTTCAGCGACAATTCGCTTATGAACTTTTTCAACGACCTCGTCCGAAACCTTGGCGTGGGCCATATGTCCCCACCAAAGCAGAACATCGGTATTGGCCAGCACTTCGCCGGTCAGGCCGTGTTCAGGCTGGTCTAGGGTAGCGGTCTGCGCCTCGAAACCTTGTTTCCGAAGATGTTCGGCAATAGTGCCGTGCATGCCGTTGGGGTACATTTCAGCGATCTCTTCATGACGACGCTCATGGATAAATTCATTCCATATCGTGACACGCGGTAAGTTATTCATATTGTTTTCCTTTCCTAGAATTTAACCTAAAACTATTAATAATCGTAACCGTTCAGGGGGCGGGTAGGGCAACTTAAACCTTATGCTCGCCAGGGATCGCCAGATCCCGGCTTTAGGCAACGAAATCAGCGCCGAAAACGGGGTTCTAGTGATCCCCGTTGAGCAGCCAGTATACCACCTGAATGCTTACTAATAATCAAAGATACAACCCTCTTTAGAAGTGCGCCGCATCTTTGTATTCGTATAAGGCGGGAGCTTTATTTTCCACGCGGAGTAACTTTTACAGGAACTGGCTCCGTACGATTGAATGATCTCTCCCAGGTATGCTCGCAAAAATCACATTGATAATGGTCAATGATCTTTAGTTTTTTTACTCGTACCGGGGTGCGTCTTTTATGATCTACATAGCTAGACAGCAATACTTCTTCTGTCTCTACTATGGTTCCCGCAGCTTTACGTCCACATTCTGGACAGGCGCGGATATTTTTATCCATAATTTTTAACCATAAGGCAGTAACTGCTATGCCAATGATAATCACAAGGGTGATAGGCGCACACATCACAAGTGTTGGGTACATGATCTCAAGAAAATTCATTGTTTTCACCGGGGGAAATAGATAAGGGAAACAAGGTAGACATGATCATCAGGGTTGGTAGGAGGGAATTGTATTCACTTCATCTGGAGCAGCGGGCCTAAAGCGGATTGCTATTCCGCCGCCTGGAGCTAATTCTAATGCAAAAACCGTCTTATTGTCTACCAAAACCTGGTAGATGTCAATCGCTAAGGGATTAGTCTCCCAATCGGCGCCGGCTCCGTCGGCGTAGATTTCGGCCACGTAGGTCTGGCCTGGGGCGAGGAAGGTCAAGGGGGCTTCCAGCGTGCGGGCGGTCTCGTCGGTGATGCTGCCCAAGTACCAATCTGCGCTGTTACGGTCTTGCCGGACTATAGTTACGTAGTCGCCGATTTGAGCGTGCAACACCTGCGTATCCTGCCAGTCGGTGGGCACATCCTGAATGAACTGAAAAGCAGGCTGCCCCTCGTAATTCTCGGGCAAGTCAGAAGCCATGTGCAACGGGCTATAGATTACCACATATAAAGCTAATTGTTTCGCCAAGGTTGTATTGACACGATTGTCAGGTCTGGCATCCTCAAATAACAAATCGAAAGTTCCCGGAGTGAAATCAAAGGGGCCCGCCATCATGCGGGTAAAGGGCAAAATGGTGGTATGCGCCGGGGGATTACCACCATCCGCACCCCAGGCGTTGTACTCTTGCCCCCGCGCGCCCTCGCGGGTCATCATATTGGGGTAAGTGCGTCGAATGCCGGTATCCTTGATCGGTTCGTGTACGTCAAGCATGATCTGATGTTGGGCCGCAGTCTCGACCACGCGCCGATAGTGTTCAACCATATATTGACCGTGATGCCATTCTACGCTTTCAATATACCCTCTATCATCGCGTAATTTGATTCCCTGTCCCCAAGCCACGTAGCCGGTTTTCACGGCCTTGACACCCAAGGAATGATAAAGCGCAAAAGCGTCTCCCATTTGAGCCTCGTAATTCTCGATACCCGCCGCAGTTTCATGATGCCCTATCAACCTGACGCCTTTCGAGGCGGCGTAATCGGTCACTGCTTCCAGGTCAAAATCATCATAGGGCGTAGTGAAACTGAACTCGTCCCCGTGGGCTGTCCAATTTCCGTTCCAGCCGAGATTCCAACCCTCAATTAACACGCCATCAAAACCATATTCCGCGGCAAAATCAATGTAATGTTTAGCATTTTCAGTCGTTGCGCCGTGCTTATAACCCGACCCCCACGTATACTTATTAATGTGCATTCCCCACCAAATACCCACGTACTTACCTGGCTCAATCCAAGATACATCCTCAAGTTTGTTCGGTTCATTGAGATTTAAGATCAGGTAGGAGGTGATCAGGCCAGCGGCGTTATCGGCAATTTGGATGGTACGCCAGGGGGTTTGGTGCGGAGTAGACGCCGTGACCTTTGTGCCATTCGAGGCTGGGTATAATTCACATTCCAAGGTATGGTTCTTGTCAATGCGCAGGGCCATGGATGAATAATCTGTCAGGGCGGCCTCGTGGATTACCAAGTGAAGCCCCTCATTAGTTCGCATGGTGAACGGCGTGTGGACCGCAGATACTTCCCTAGAGGCAATCTCGCTGACGAGAGTGTTGCGGTATAAATACTCATAGCGGTTTTCCCAAAAGGCCGGAATCCACCAGGTTTGGTGATCCCCGGCCAAAACGAATTCCGTTTGCTCGTCCATGATTTCGAAATCTGTCAGATTTTCTTGTTCGGGCCATTCGTAGCGGAATCCCAGGCCGTCATCGAAAACGCGAAAGACAACGGTCATCTCCCGGGGGGAGGAAGTAGTTTCTTCCAACTCCACTCGTAATTCCTGGTAATGATTGCGAATATTTTTGACTTCACCCCAGGGTTGGGTCCAGGTCTCGTCGAAAGCGTTCTTTTTAACCTTGACGATGCGCAAATCCTGGTGGAGGGGAGCCGCCTCTTTGAAGGTGAAGCCCATCTTCGACGGCAAAATAACCGGCTGCCCATCGCGGTCAACTTTATAGGCCGGAACTCCATCTTCAAGAATAAAAGTCACCGTAATCCTGCCATCCGGTGAAGATACGCTCTCGGCGGCGTCTGCCTGACTTTGAGATTGGCAGCGCACGAGCAATAAAGACAAAGCTATAATTATGAAAGTTCTAATGAGTTTTTTGTTTAGCATGAAACTATGATCCTTGTTGTTTAAAAATGATGGCTCTTTGGGAATTCACGGGGTACTCAATGCGCTCGAGCAGGATGGCCACATCCTGCGGGTGGGGCACGGGGAAGTGGCCTTCCCCTCAGAGCAGAAATTATGCTGAACCCCGTGAATTCCTAGAGACCCAAAATGATCTGCTCCTGAAAATCCTGCGTTGAAGCACAGGGAACTTATGATAACATCTACTCGCTCATGTGCATACCAAACAGGACGACATATCTAAGGTGACCAGGGATTAGGAATCAGTGACTAGGGAGCAGGGATTCCTGTTTACAGGCGAGATTTCCGTATCTCGCATGGTTCAATGGGGTATGGAAACCCCGACTACTAGAGGTAAATGCAATCGCCAAAAAGTGCCTGACACTTAAAAGTACCAGACACTTTCGCAAACATGAACAGGGGCAATGTCTCTATTACCGAGAAATTTGCACCGTGAAAATTTGAGTTTTCGATTCCCCTGGGGTACCAATCCAAATAGGGTACGCATATTGATTGGTTGAGGCGATAGCAATGTGAGAGCCAGCTTGGGATACCCCTCCGATGCGCATGAAGTCTTCTCCACGAATGGGGTGCTCATTCAACTGAATTGGGTGGCTGAAAGTCTGGCCGCCATCCCGACTAAATGTGTAGAAGACGTTGTAATTACAAGTGTCTATTTGTTTGGAATTCCAGCCCTCTGCCTGGTTTTCTAAATCCGAAAAGCAATCTAGAGAGCCGGCGTCGTGCGCGTAGAAAACAACATCAATCGTCCCATCGGGCGCAATGCTGATGCCGGGAGCTTTTGAAGTGCCTAAACTTGGAAACTCGTTGGTATCAAAATAGAGGGGAATTTCTCCGCTGACTATCGTTGAGGTCCAGGTTTGGCCGTTGTCAGACGTGACGGCCACAGCCAATTTTTGGGCTTCTTCAGTACCGGTGCGGTAGACAATGGCAAATTGTCCATTGCCAAAAGCGGAGTTGATGGGCGCCCAGGTTTCGAGAATCGACGCGGGGGCGGCAAAACCCTCCCCCATGTCCGCGGAGTTAGCCATCCACACCGTGCGGGGCCAGCCCCACGCCCCAGGTTCCCACGTCCAAACAAGAGAGACGTTTGGGCCATCCCCAATAAGGGGCTGAATATCATCTGGCCAAACGGCGCGGCCACTGTAAAAATCCGCGATGGCTACATATTGACCCGCGCGAGCTATTGACGACCAAGGCCGGCCTTCGACATCAGAACGCAAGAGGCTGGGAGTGACGTATAAAGAGTTCATCCCCTGGGCATCTAAGGTCACAAAGAGTTGGCCTGAGCGTGGGTTGATCCGCAGCCATGGCTTAGCGACCACCTGCGCCTTGGTAATCTCCTCATAATGTACCCTAGACATTTTGTAATCTTCTTGGCTATTGGATGAATTTAGGACAAGCACGCCATCCTTAATGCCCAAGACGTATAGTGTGCCATCTGGGCCAAAGGCAACCATCCCATTGTACATTACCTGAAAAGCCGTTGTGACCGGCGGCCTCTCTGACCAAGTTCTGCCGCCATCTGTGGATGTATAAAGCATGAGCGACATCTTAGAGTTGCTCAGGTCACTCTCGAATTTAGAGCTGGTGGTGACAATGGCGGCCAGATGCTCCGGATTGGCTGGGTTTACGGCAATGTGCGGTTGGGCCATATAGGCTTTGCCGCTAATGGCGAGTAATGGCCCAAGTTGCGCGTAATGGGCGCTGAATGCGGGGGTGGCCGAGGGCGGCGTCACCATGGAAATTTTTGTTTTCTCTTGAGGCAAGTAAACAACCGTCCCGGCTAAAGTTTTCGACGGATGATAGTATTCATCTATGGCAGCCAGCATTTCGGGCGTCCAGCGTTCTTTGTGGATTGGGTATTGACCAAAATGATGAATAAGGATACCGGAAAAGCGCTGGTTAATAATATCGTCAAGAAGCGGTTCCTGATCCCATAGACCTGCATTGGCTAGTTGAGTAACCTCAAAGGGTTGAATATACAATGGACGGTTTTGAAGAGTAAGCAGGCCCATATACTCATCTGCCAGAACGTCGCCCTCTAAATTTTTGACAGTTTGGTTCAGCATCTGCAAGGCGTTAAAATCGGCCCGGCGCGAGGCTAGATTCCAGCCCACGCTTTCATCCATGGTAGATTTAGCTAATAGGCCCATTTGGATAGTGAGTAATAACAAAATGGCCGTATGTTGCCAGGGGCGCTTTGCACTCCAAACGATCATCGCGCCCCCCACTAAGCTCAGAGCTGCCGTTAGCTCAAGGAAATAATTGACATTGGATCCAATTTTGCCGATAGTCAATGCCGAAAGTGCGGCCCCCGCTAAAAACGGCCCTAAAAGGGCCCATCCCTTTAGTTCTTTCCAGTCCCCAACAAGGAAAACGCCTCCCATGGCTAAAATGATGGGTGCTTTCCCGC
>DAOUWT010000093.1 GCA_030666985.1 Chloroflexota bacterium | reverse complement strand
GTGGGGCAGGGCGTGGAGGCCACCGTGGACGGGGTGCAAGTCCTGGTGGGCAACCTGCGCATGATGAACGCCCGCGAACTCCCCCTGAATGGGCTGATCCCCGTCATGGAGCGTCTCCAATCCGAGGCCAAAACCGCCATGCTCGTCGCCGTGGATGGCGCGGTCCGGGGCATAATAGCCGTAGCCGACACCGTCAAAGACGGCTCCCTTGAGGCTGTCGCAGACCTGAAAGCTATGGGTCTTCGTATAGCCATGATAACCGGAGACAACGCCCAAACCGCCCAAGCCATTGCTCGCAAAGTGGGAATTGCCCGCAAAGTGGGCCTGAACAGCGTCCTGGCAGAAGTTCTCCCCGGCGATAAAGCTGGCGAGATCAAAAAACTCCAATCCGAGGGGGAGGTTGTCGCCATGGTGGGGGATGGCATCAACGACGCTCCCGCCCTGGCCCAAGCCGACGTGGGCATCGCCATCGGGACCGGCACAGACGTTGCCATGGCGGCTGCCCCCATCACCCTCATCAGCGGCAACCTGAGCGGCGTCCCCCGCGCCATCGCCCTCTCCCGCCGCACCCTGCGCACCATCAAACAAAACCTCTTCTGGGCCTTCATCTACAACATCATCCTCATCCCCTCCGCCGCGGCCGGATTCCTAAACCCCATCCTGGCCGCCTCCTCCATGGCCTTCAGCGATGTCTTCGTGATAGGCAACAGCCTCCGCCTGCGACGGTGGAATGTGAAATAAGGCACAACGTGGAATAGTGGGGCTAATGTCATTGCGAACGCAGCGCAGCGGAGTGTGGCAATCTCCCGGACAGTCGAGGGGAGTGACATGTTTGGGTTTCCTGGGTAGGTGTAACCCCACTATTACATGAAGAGCCAAGAAAGTATGCTATAATCATGGAAGAAATTCGGAAATTCTTCCCGTGGAGGCGAGATATGACAGCTACAGTTCAAATTCGGAGTAAGGGCGTGATCACGCTGCCCGTTGCGTTACGTCGTCGGTACACAATGGACAAGGGTGATGTGTACACGTTGGTAGACTTGGGCGATGGGTCTATTCTCATGGTTCCCCAAGTATCTCAAGTTGCACATCTCGGTGATCGTGTGGCGCATGTTTTAGAAGATGAGGGAGTGTCCCAAGAGGAAATGTTTCGTGTTTTAGCTGAAGAACGCGAAACATATTATAAAGAGCATTATGTCCAGGGCTAAAATTTTCTTTGATAGCAGTGCACTGTTTGCAGGGATTGCTTCTTCTACGGGGGCGGCTCGTGCGTTGTTGGTTCTGGCCGAGGCAGGGCAAAATACTTTAATTATCTCAAAGCAAGTAATCGTTGAAACCGAACACGCCTTGGCCCGGAAAGCTCCCAGTGCCTTACCCGATTCCCGGGAAGCACTTCGCAATGCAAACCCTCGTATAATGCCAAATCCTGACTTGGGGGAAATAGCCGCTCACCAGGACATCATATCCCATGGTGCTGATGTTTCCATTATCGTTTCTGCAATGAACGCAGAAGTAGATTACTTGGTCACATTCAATCGCCGCCATTTTATAGATGATCCCACCGTAGCCGCTGACTCTGGTTTGCGGATTGGCACTCCGGGCGACGCGCTGGATTGGTTCAGGAATCGAAAACTTAGTTGAGCCTTGACCGCGAAAGACTTAACGCAGAGCCGCAGACTTGGAGAGACGCAGAGAAAACGCTATTTCTTTGGGCCAATTGGAAGACTCGAACACTTGCTACATGCAAACTTGCCACGTGCCAGCAATTCTAAATTTGGCTGTCATTGCGAACCCCCGCTTTTTGGGGGTGTGGCAATCTCCCTGATTTCGATGTTATCTTGTTAACCGGGAGACTGCCGCGTCGCAAAAAACGCTTCTCGCAGTGACATATTGAGAATTCCTGGCCACGTGCAGACATGCACACTCTCCACTCTCAAACCTGGTATAATACCCGCCTATGCCAACCTCCAAAAACCTTTCTCGCCGAGACTTTCTAAAGCTCTCCGCCCTGGGATTAGGCACCCTGGCCCTGCGACCCTGGGCTAAGACCTTCACCCTGGGAGACTTCCCCGACTCGGAGCGTCTGGGGCGGGTCTGCGTCGGCAAAGTGGATCTGCGAATCCGCCCCGACTACGATAGCCAGACCGTCAGCGTCTTATACGAAGATTCCGTAGTTCCCTGGCTGCGAGAAGTCGTCGGCCATTGGCCGGGGCGCAACAACCAACGCTGGGTTGAAACCCCGGATGGATATATTTGGGCCCCCTACCTTCAGCCCGTCGCCAACCAACTCAATATCCCCGTAGACGCCCTGACCATTGGCGGCGCAACCCCAGGTATGTGGGCCGAAGTCACAGTCCCCTGGGTGAACGCTGTTCTTGAGAATTCCAACCCCCAATCCCCCTGGCTCCAACACCAGATAGCGAAAAACCTCCCCATCCGCTTTTATTACAGCCAAATCTTGTGGGTTGACCAAATTAAAACCGGATCCGATGGCAATGTATGGTATCGTGTCAATGAACGCTACGGCAACCCCGGTGATACATTCTGGGCACGGGCTGAGGCATTTCGGATCATTACCCCAGAAGAAGTCGCCCCCATCTCCCCCGACGTTGAAGACAAGCACATCGAAGTCGATATCAATTATTCCCGCCAATACCTCTCCTGCTACGAGGGAGATACCGAAGTTTACTTCTGTCGCGTCTCGACCGGCAAGGGCAAAAACTCAACCCCCGTTTCAGCCTACGCTTCTCCGGGATACCCTATTTGGCGCAAGCTCTTCTCCATCCACATGGCGGGTGGAACCAATGAAGCCGGCTGGGATTTATCTGGCATTGGCTGGACTTCATTATTCCTGGGCGACGGCGTAGCCATCCACTCCACCTTTTGGCACAACAACTTTGGCGAACCCACCTCGCACGGCTGCGTCAACGCCAGCCCCGAAGACGCCAAATGGATCTTCCGTTGGACGCATCCCGCTGTCGCATTCGATACCGGCGACATAACCATCTCTGGCGAAGGCAGCACGCGGGTGGTTGTTAGGGATTAGGAATCAGTGACTAGTGACTAGCGACTAGGAATCAGGAAAACAGGGAATCAGGAGATCAGGGAAACAGGGAAGCAGGAAAACAGGAGATCAGGTACTAGGAAACTCGTGACTAGGCGACTACTCAGACCATTGATTAACGGACTACCAGACTAACGACTATCAGACTAACCAACTATGCCCTCTCAAAACCTCACCCTCGGACTCGCCTTTATAGCTGGCCTAGCATCTTTTCTTTCTCCTTGCGTCTTTCCCCTTGTCCCTGCTTATATCGGATACCTGGGAGGGCAATCGTCTCTTTCTGAAAGTGACGAAAACAAAAACCGCTGGGAGGTCTTTTCCCATGGTGTGGCCTTCGTGCTGGGCTTTAGTTTTGTCTTTATCCTTTTGGGAGTCGCCACCGCCGCCCTGGGCAACGTCTTGTATGAAATCCGCCCCTGGCTGGCGAAAATTGGCGGCGTAGTGGTCGTCGTTTTTGGACTTCACATGACCGGTCTTATCCGCATCCCATTTTTGCAATACGACACCCGCACCCAATCCCAGCCCGACAAAAATCAAGGCTATTTGGCCTCGGCCCTGATGGGCGTTTTCTTCTCGGCGGGATGGTCGCCCTGCGTTGGCCCCGTTCTGGGCGCAATTCTCACCCTCTCCCTCAGCAGGGGATCACCCTTCACCGGCGCACTTTTGTTGGCCGCCTACTCTGCCGGATTAGCCATCCCCTTTTTGATTGCCGCCCTGGGCATGGAGTGGGCATCCTCAGCCTTGCAGCGCTTTGGAAAAGTGACCCACTATGTGGAAATAGCCATGGGCGTCGTCCTCGTTGTTGTGGGCGTGATGTTGTTCTTTGGGACGTTTGCCCAATTAGCCCGTTTTGGCGGATTTTTAGACATAAACTTCTAGTGCAGTACACGGGTAGATTGGGGATTGGTATACTGGTAAATTAGTACATTGGAACCAATTTCCCAATCTCACCAATCTACCAATATACCCACGCACTAAGCTAAGGAGTATTTTATTTGTGATAACAGTGACTTTATATTCCTGTCCAGAATGCCGTCTTTGCGAACAAGCCGAAGCAGATTTGGCCTCTCTCCGGGGAGAGTTTCCCCACCGCTTGGTGGTTTTAGACGTTGAGGCGGATGAGGGGCTTTTGCGAAAATATGGCACGGCGATACCAGTGGCCGAGATTGGCCCCTACCGCCTCGAAGTTCCCTTTGACCGCCAAAAATTGGCCATGACTTTGGGAGCCGCTCGCGACCGAGCAACCCAGCTTGAAGCGGCTGATGATGAGGTGTATCGCAAAAAGGTGAAACGCGGGCAAAAGATTTCCTCTGCGGACCGTTTTTTCCGTTGGTTCTCGAACCATTATATGCTGGCTTTCAACTTTTTTGTGCTCCTTTATGTGGGGCTGGCTTTTGTGGCTCCGGTTATGCAGCACGCGGGAATGATTGCTCCGGCTCGCATTACTTATGCTGTGTATAGCAGGCTTTGCCACCAGCTTGCTTACCGCTCTTGGTTCCTTTACGGGGAGCAAATTGCTTACCCGCGAGAGGCCGCTGGGGTGGAGGGGTTGATGACTTATGAAGAAGCCACGGGGCGCGACTCTGGTGATTTATTTGCCGCCCGCGAATTCATAGGGAACGAGCAATTGGGGTATAAGGTTGCCTTTTGCCAGCGCGATGTGGCTATTTATGGGGCGATGTTGTTGTTTGGGCTGGTTTTTGCTGCTTTCAAGACTAAGATCAAACCCCTTCCTGTTTGGGCTTTTGTGTTATTGGGTTTGGTTCCTATTGGCTTGGATGGCTTTAGCCAGCTTATTTCTCAACTTTTCCCTTGGGATTTGCTTCCCTATCGCGAAAGCACTCCTTTTCTCCGCACTCTGACAGGTTCTTTGTTTGGGCTTTCTATTGCCTGGTTCGGGTATCCCCTGGTAGAAGAGACTATGGTGGAGACTCGGAAAGTGATAGCTGTTAAATTTGCTGCCTTGGGTGAGGGCACGACCTCCGAGGTTTGCAGTACAAAAACCTCGGAGGTCTAAGCCCCCCACGAAATTATGAGATGTTACGGGAGAAGATTGACAATGCCTTTTCGTGAGAAAAACGGGATCCCCTATTATTATTTCTCTTCCCTGGATTTTCCTGAACTGACTCAGGCTGCTTTTACCCGCAGGGGAGGGGTTAGTCCGGCCCCGTGGGGGACGCTCAACCTGGGAGGGGCGGTGGGGGACGCGCCTGAGCGTGTGGCAGAAAACCGCCAACGAGCGTTCCGCGCCGTGGGACATTCGTTTGATTCTATGTACGCTGTTTGGCAAGTGCATAGTGCAAAGGTCGTGCAAGTTACGGCTCCGCTCACTTCCCCAGAAAATATCCTTAAAGCAGATGCTATGGTGACTGATAAAGTTGGCGTTTCTTTGTTTATGCGCTTCGCAGATTGTGTCCCGGTTCTGTTCTATGACCCTATTCACGCTGCCATTGGGCTAGCTCATGCCGGGTGGCAGGGGACTGTGCGCAAGGTGGCGACTGCTACTGTGGAGGCCATGCAGGAATATTATGGCACGAAGCCAGAAGACATTTTGACCGGGATTGGGCCTTCCATTGGCCCTGACCATTATGAGGTTGGCCCCGACGTGATCGCCGAGGTGGAGTGTGCTTTTCCTGATGATGCCTCTGCCCTATTGTTCTCAAGGGATGGTGCGGTAAAATTAGACCTGTGGAAAGCCAACCAGCTTGCCCTGGAGCAGGCCGGAGTCACCCAAGTTGAGATTGCTGGAATATGTACAGCTTGTCACGTTGAGGATTGGTTTTCCCACCGCGCGGAAAATGGGCGCACAGGCCGTTTTGGAGCGCTGATAGGACTTGTGTAAAGAATACTTCATTGAGTTTAAAAAGGTATTAGCGAATGATAAATGTTTTAATCTACGTCCTTGATATAGCAGCAAAACTTCTCTTTTGGCTGGTGATCTTGAAAATTATTCTTTCCTATTTCATGGATCCCTTTCACCCTTTCCGGCAGACCATTGACCGTTTGGTAGATCCTTTGCTGGCGCCTATCCGCCGCGTGGTGCCGCCTTTTGGAATGGTGGATTTTAGCCCTATGATTTTAATTATTTTAGTGGAATTATTGGCTTCCCTCTTGCGTAATTTGCTGCTTTCATTGATAATATAAGTAGGGTTACTAGGGATTTACGAGGTTGAGAACAAAATGAAGCGTGAAGCGTGAAACGTGACCGAGTAACTTACGCATCACGATTCACGTTTCACAGACAAACCCCGCGAAATCCCAAAGAGCCTATAGACTAAGATTAGTTTTTGAGAAAATTATCCTGAGGTGTGACTATGAGTGGAAAAGATTTTCGTCTTCATAATGGGGTAAAAGGGGCTGCTTTAGGCATTCGGGTTATTCCTCGCGCGAGACGTGATGAGATTGTCGAAGTTCTCCATGATGGTACTGTCAAGGTTCGCCTAAGCGATTCTGGCGGGGGGCTAAACGAGAGCTTGAAGTCACTTTTGGCCGGTGTCTTAGGTATTTCCGTTGACAAGATAGACATTGTAGCCGGGAAGTCCAAACGTGATAAATTAGTTTCCATCTTGGATATGGCACCCGCTAGCGTTAACAAAAAGATTATCTCTAATTTAACTTGATATTGATTCATTAGACATTTCGACAGAAAAGAAAAAGCCCTCGCGAGAAATGATTCTTCCTCGCGAGGGCTTTGTGCATTGGTATATTGGGGAAGGTCAGGGATTAGGAATCAGGGATTAGGAATCAGGGACTAGGAATCGGGGACTAGGAATCGGGAAGCTGACTAGCGACCACCAGACTAACGACTACAAGACTAGAGACTACTAGACTAATAACTCACCCCAACCCAAACATCGCCGGATCCGGTATTTCCGCGCCGGCCCCTGCCAGGTGCCACAGAGCATCGAAGGCCGCTGTACTGACAGACGGTGTTCCCCCGTAAAGGGCATGGTACAGATCCGGGAAGACGTTGGCAATTCCTTTCCGTCGAATGAGAGAGAGGGCAGCTAATTGTTGTTCTTCGGAGCCGTTTCTTAGGGCTTTGAGCAGCATATCCTGGGAAGAAGCCCCAGCCGAAATGCCTACCCCTTCTTCCCCGGCGAAGGCGATCAGCCACGGAGTATCTTCCAAAGAGGGGAGCGGGGAGGGGGAGGCGGGCGGTATTTTCATATCCTCCACGGCTTGTTTGGCTGCATCACGCACGATCCACTCGCCTTCTTCTACGCGCATTTTTTCCAGAATGTGAGTTGCCCAAAGTTCATTGACCCGTCTCAGGCCGTAGACTGCGGCATGGCGTACTAAAATATCGTCTATGGCGCTGCCCTCTTGCAAGGTTGGGTGTCCTTCTTGGGGATGGTTGGCTAAAGCTTCCGCGGCAGCGCGGCGGAGTTGTTCGCTTCCGGTCAGGAGAGCTTCGGCAACAGCGTCTAAGGCCGGGGGAGTTCCAATATTGACCAGGGCCAGGCAGGCGGCCTGGTTGATTTCGGGAGAGCTTCCCAATAATCCAGCCAAGGCTTTTACTGCTCCTGTATCCCGGATGAAACCGCTGCCCAAGGCGGCCACCTGCCTGGTTTCACTTTGTGCGGATTTCAACAAATATTGGAATATGGCGCCTGCCTGGGGGTCGCCCGTGGTCGCCAAAACTGAGGCTGCACGCGCCTTGACTTCGAGAGGTTTCGAGGTGTCATTGAGGGTGTTGGTAATGGCTTTGAGGATGCTTTGCCGTTCCTGTGCCCCTTTGGGCAGGGTGGATAACCATTGCCCGGCCTGGAGCAATTCTCTGGCGAGCAAATTGTCTTTGCGGGTGAATTCCCTTATCCAGGTTCCTATCTCGCGTTCGGCTGCCATGTAATAGAGAGTTTGGCGTTTAAATGCCCAATCTGGTTGGTCAACTAGCTCTTGGATGACCTCATCCGGATGCATGTCCGTGGATTGAGCCGCCAGGTACCCGGCCATGGCTATGTGCCTAAAACTGAGGTCTCCGTCGCTGCGGGTTGCCAAAAATCCGTTTTCAAGGAGGGAGGATATTAACAAGCCAAGGGGACTGGTTTTGCCTTCCTCTTCTTCGCTTGGTGCGTAATCTTTCAATTTTACCCAAGCTTGAGCCTCTTCTTCTGAGAAAGTGGTCTGCCGGGCCTTCACCGCTTGCCAGGCAATGTTGATAAGAGCCGGGATGGGATTTTTCTTGATATTTGCCGTCATGCGGCGGAGGTGAGATTCCAGGGCGTCGGCGGAACTTGGCCCCAGCACGTCCCCGGCGTACACGGCCCACACCTTGAGCGTGAACTCTAGGGGCGTGGGCGCTCCCGGCTCACCGAAGAGCCATCCGTTGAGCAGGAGCGGATCAATGCTCATCTCCTCTTCTGCTTGAGGTGCGGCGTAACGTCCCCACAAATGCCCCCACCTTTGGGCAAAGTCCACCCGGTCACGTCTCCCCCAACCGGCCACCGCCAGTGGAGCCAGCCCCAGGCCCAGAAGACCGTCAAAATATTGGTCAGACGCCGCCACAACGACGCGCACGCTGGGGTACATCCCCATGAGTTTGCCTAGATACTGGGTAACACTCTGCACGTCTTTGGGAGGCAGCT
>DAOUWT010000173.1 GCA_030666985.1 Chloroflexota bacterium | reverse complement strand
CTGACAGGTTTCCGAAAGCGTCTTTGGGACGCAGGTTTCGGCCATTTCCGTGCATATTTTAGCCTGAAAACCCATGCAAAAACCTGTCAGGTCTTAGAACTGAACAACCTCGCGACCCGCACCTTGCGACGTGATAGTTACTCGACACTTACGTCAGTCGTCTCTTCGGCCGCGGCAGGCGCACGCAGCTTCTGCAACTCTTCCTCTAGTTCGGCGCGTTTTTCTTTGGCTGCTGTCTTGATCTCAATTTGGATGTTCTTGACTTTCTGCTGTAATTCAGCCCGCAGATTCTCTCCCGATGAGGGGGTCAAGAGCAAAACAGCAATTCCGCCTACTAATCCCCCCACAATAGCCCCGGCCAGAAAACTTGTAAATTTTTTCATGTTAAAAACTCCTTTGTGTAAACGTAGTGTGTGTCTGAGACCTCCGAGGTTTGCACTCAAAAACCTAGGGCAATCGCATTTGGAATCTAACCCATTCCTTTTCTTGCTCGAGATGGGTTGACAGCCCCATCGGATGCGGAATCCAGGGGAGCTGGCGATCCCCTTCGAGCAACGAGACAACAGTTTCTTTTCTAATCAACGCTATATGCAACCACCCTACTCAAAAACCTCGGAGGTCTGAATGAAATTATAAATGGTAAATTGTAAATTGTAAATCAGCCGCTCAGTACATAGCTTGAGCAAAGAAGCAATTATTTACCATGGGTCTCTGGGAACTTACGGGGTAGATTTGCCAAGTCGCAATTTTTCGCCACTAATCGCTGTGCGTGCCTGTGGCAACACGAATTATCACCAAATTTTTGTTTTTTTCGTGCTAATTCGTGAAATTCGTGGCAAATGTTTGTTCAACCCCGTGAAATCCTAAAGAGCCTTTACCATTTATAATTCACCATTCACCATTTATAATTATAATGGACTTATCGTAGAAAGTGAAATGATTTAGGAGCAATTTGCCATGATTGATACAAATTTCCCCCTGATTGACCTTCACCGCCACCTGGACGGCAGCGTCCGCTTGGAAACCATCCTCGATCTAGGACGAGTACACAACTTGCCGCTCCCCGCTTGGGGTGTGGATGAACTACGCCCCCACGTCCAGGTCACGAAGCCCCGGCCGGGAGTGATGGCCTTTATCGATAAATTCAAGTGGATGGTAGGTGTGATGGTGGATTACGACGCCTGCCGGCGGATCGCTTATGAGAACGTGGAAGACGCCTACCGTGAGGGGGTGGACTATATCGAGCTCCGTTTTAGCCCCTGGTTCATGGCCGAACCTAACCAGCTTGACCCCGTGGGGGTGGTGGAAGCCGTTGTGGACGGTGTCGAGCAGGCCCGCCGCGACTTTGACATTATGACTAACCTGATCGGCATCATCAGCCGCACCTACGGGGCAAAAATCGGCTGGAAAGAATTGGAATCCTTGCTCACGAAGCGAGACGCCTTGGTGGGCCTGGATTTGGCCGGGGACGAGGTCAACTATCCCGGTGAGGTCTTTGTGGATCACATCCGCAAGGGGCGTGAGGCCGGTTGGGCTATCACCATCCATGCCGGGGAGGAGCGCGGCCCCGACAGCGTGTGGCAAGCCCTCAACGACCTCGGAGCGGATCGGATTGGGCATGGCATCAGCGCCATAGAAGACCCCGCCCTAATGGACTACCTGGCCGAGCAGCAAATTGGGATAGAGTCTAACCTCACCAGCAATTTACAAACCACCGTCGTCCCGGACTTGATGAGCCACCCCCTGCGGCAATTCCTGGCCCACGGGATTTTAGCCACCATCAACACCGACGACCCCGGCATCAGCGGCATCAACCTCCCCCACGAGTACAACGTTGCCGCTCCCTCCGCCGGGTTGACGCCAGAGCAAATCTCCCAGGCGCAGCGGAATGCCCTAGAGGTGGCGTTTTTATCCTCGGAAGAGAGGCAGGTTTTACATAAGAAATTGGGTATTGGATATTAGATATTGGATAGTTGTATTTTCAGGGGATTATGCGGAAAATTTTCCGCCGAACCCAATACCCAATACCCAATACCTAATACCTACTACGCAATATCCAACTTCCAACCCTCAATCCCCCCCTTTATTAACATCATATTAAAACTTCCCCCCTTAGCATACTCCATTCTTGACTGCTAACGCGCCCCATGATATTATTCTCTCGTTGATTTTAGCAAATCACTAACTAGCTTGCTAATGCGGTAAAAAAGACCATGATGTCACTTTCTGAACGCCAAAAATTAGTCCTTGCCCTCATTGTGCGCGAGTATGTCAACTCGGTGGAACCGGTCAGCTCACGGACCTTGGTAGAGAACTATCGCCTGGATTTGAGTACCGCTACTTTGCGGAACGAGATGGCCATGTTGTCTGGCCTGGGGTATTTACAGCAACCCTACGCCACGGCTGGACGTATCCCCTCGGTGGACGGGTATCGCTATTTTGTGCAGCAGTTAATGCGCCCCGTTGAGTTGCCCGACCGCGCTAAGCAAACTATCCGGCATCAGTTCTACCAGGCCCGCCATGATGTGGATGATTGGCTGGCCTTGTCGGCTTCTGTGCTGGCTTTGCATACCAAAGTTGCTTCTCTGGTCACTCCCTTACATGCCGAAAAAGCTCGCTTCAAGCACTTGGAACTTCTTGCGACCCGGGGACGTCAGGTCTTGCTGGTCTTGGTTTTGGAAGGCGGTGAAGTTCGCCAGCAAACCCTTATGCTCCGGAAAACTATTTCGCAGCCCAGTTTGAGCGCAGTGGCCGCGAAGTTGAATAGAGAGCTAAAAGGCCTGGGGGCCGAGGTTATTTCTCCGCAAAAAGAGGCCACAGAAGACAAAGTGGAGCAAGCGGTCTTAGCGGCAATTTTGAATGAGCTTGCAAACTCTGAAACTGTCTTTACCGGAGATGTTTATTACGATGGCTTGATGAATGTCTTATCGGAGCCGGAGTTCTCGGAAGCGGAAGCTGCTCAAGATACCCTGCGGATTTTCGAGGAGCATACTATGTTGGATGATATGCTTTCACGGACGGTGTTTGGCAGCGAGAGCGCGGGAGTTCATGTGGTTATTGGAGGCGAGAACACCTGGAGTGAATTGGTGGACTGCTCTGTTGTCATAGCGCAATATGGTTCGCGAGGACATTCTATGGGAGCGGTCGGGGTGCTGGGACCAATCCGCATGGCTTATGGGCAGATGGTTTCAACGGTTCGTTTTGTAGCAGACGTGATGAGTGAATTGCTTGCGGAATCTATGATGAATTAATACTCCGCCCCAGGAACGCGGTTCCTTGGAGGAACCGCGTTCCTGGGCGGGGAGATTTGATAAAGGAAGAAAAATCGTGAAAGTTAAGAATATTCTGAGTAAAGAGGAAGAAGTGCAAATCCTCCCGGATGAGACCCCCGTTGAGGAAACGGCATCCCCCGGCCCCCAGGAGAGGGAGGACGCCACAGGTGAGGGCGAGTCCGCCACGGGTGAGCTATCTGCCTTGGAAAAAAGCGAGGCTAAGGCTGAAGAATATCTGGACGGGTGGCAGCGCTCCCGGGCTGAATTCTCCAACTACAAAAAGCGCATTGCACGCGAGCGGGAGCAAATCCACCAGACCTCGAAAGGCAAAATCATCAAAGATTATTTGGACATCCTCGATGACCTGGAGCGTGCGTTGAAAAACAGCCCAGAAAATGGAGCAGGCGCGGAGTGGGCCGAGGGAATTGAGCTGATCTATCAGAAATTTCAATCGAAATTAGAAGCAGAAGGGGTGCAGATTATGAACGCGGAAGGCGAGAAGTTTGATCCTAATTTGCACGAAGCCCTGATGCAAGAAGAAAATGACGAATACGAAAGCGATTGTGTAATTGAAGTGGTTCAGAATGGATATTTACTTGGAGATCGTGTGCTGCGACCGGCGCAGGTGCGGGTGGCGGCTTAATAAAAAATATTTTTGGAGGATACTATGAGTAAAATTATTGGTATTGACTTAGGAACAACTAACTCCGCTGCGGCAGTAATGGAAGGCGGAGAACCTATTATTATTCCCTCGGCAGAAGGAGATCGTTTGGTGCCTTCTGTGGTGGCGATGAATAAAGAACACGAACGTTTGGTGGGTCGCCCGGCCCGCAACCAGGCTGTGGTGAACCCGAAGAACACAATTTCTTCCATCAAGCGTTTTATGGGCGGTAAATACGATACCCCAGAGGTTGAGCGTGCTCGTGGAATGGTCTCTTATGAGATGAAAAAAGCCCCTAATGGGGATGTGCGCGTGCTATTGGACGGGCGGGAATATTCTCCACCTGAGATTTCGGCCATGGTTTTGGCCAAGATCAAAGCAGATGCGGAAGATTATTTAGGGGAGAGTGTTACCAGGGCCGTGATCACGGTTCCGGCCTATTTCAATGATAGCCAGCGCAACGCCACTAAAGACGCGGGCAAGATCGCGGGTTTAGAAGTAATGCGCATTATCAACGAACCGACGGCTTCTTCTTTGGCGTATGGCCTGGACAAGAAGCAAAATGAGGTTATTGCCGTTTACGACTTGGGCGGCGGCACCTTCGACATTTCCGTTTTGGATGTTGGGGAAGGCGTTTTCCAGGTGCGTTCTACCAGCGGCGATACTTTCTTGGGCGGAGATGACTTCGATCAGCGCGTGATCACCTACTTGGCTGATGATTTCCAAAAAGAGCACGGTATTGACTTGCGCACACAACCTCAGTCTTTGCAGCGCCTCCGGGAAGCTGCCGAAAAAGCTAAGATCGAGCTTTCTACCATGCAGCAGACTGAGATCAACCTTCCTTATATTACGGCTGATGCTACTGGGCCAAAACACCTGGTCAAGAAGCTCACGCGGGCAAAGTTGGAGCAATTGACCGATGATTTGGTCGAGAAATCCATGGGGCCTGTTCGTCAGGCTTTGGAAGATGCCGGTTTATCCCCCTCGGATATTGATGAGGTCGTTTTGGTGGGCGGCATGACCCGGATGCCCGCCGTTCAAGAAGCTGTTAAGGGCTATTTCGGAAAAGAGCCTCATAAGGGCGTCAACCCCGACGAGGTGGTGGCAATTGGAGCCGCTATTCAAGCCGGCGTTTTGGGTGGAGATGTGGATGACCTTCTCTTGTTGGATGTCACCCCCCTGACCCTCTCGCTGGAAACGCTGGGCGGAGTGGCAACGCCTCTAATTGAGCGCAACACCACCATCCCGGCCCGCGAGAGTCAGACCTTTTCGACCGCCAGCCATAACCAGCCCCAGGTAGAGATTCACGTCCTCCAGGGAGAGCGCCCCATGGCCGCGGATAACAAAACCCTGGGCCGCTTCATTTTGGATGGCCTTCCCCCCGCGCCGCGCGGCGTTCCCCAAATTGAGGTCACATTCGACATCAACGCCAACGGTATCCTGGAGGTGACAGCCAAGGACAGAGCCACCGAACGCAGCCAGAACATCACCATCACCGCTTCTTCTGGTTTGTCGGATACAGAAGTAGAACGCATGAGAAACGAGGCCGAACAGCACGCCGAGGAAGACAAGAAAAAGAAAGAATTTATCGAGGCTCGCAACAACGCCGACAACATGGCTTACCAGGCTGAGAAAACCTTGGAAGACTTGGGCGATAAAGTCCCCGAGAACCTCAAGGCAGAGGTGGAAGCCAAGACCGCCACGGTTAAAGAAACCTTGGAGGATGAGAATGCCGATGCGGCAACCCTGAAGCGTGTTACCGACGACTTGGTGCAGAGCTTGCAGCAGGTGGGGACGGCTGCCTACCAGGGCGGCCAACCAGGAGCGGCTCCCGGCGGGATGCCTGGGGCCGGGCCTGCCCCCGGTGGGATGCCTGGAGCTGAGGGCCAGGCTGGCCCCTCTGATGAGGGTGTTGTAGAAGGCGAGTTTACGGATGTATAAGTTAGGTACTAGGTACTAGGTACTAGGGTCTTATGCTAGTTAGGAAAAGCCAGGGCCTTGATTTGGAGGAAGTCAGGTTTTCCCAATAGACGATTGATATAGATGCAAAGCGTATGAGCGGTCAACTTGGAATACAAGCGAGTACACAAACCCCAGAAAGTGTG
>DAOUWT010000375.1 GCA_030666985.1 Chloroflexota bacterium | reverse complement strand
CCGCAGTAGATTTGGGGCATAGTTGTTTTCTCCTAAGGTCAGGGGTTGTGCTAAACGGGAGCGCCGTGGTCGTGCCGGGTTAGCAGCCAGGCTACAGGGTAAGCGATCACCGCACCCCTGGGATTCTCCGTTGGGACGGGCGCCCCACCTCCCTTGAACGGGTAAACCTCCCAGGCCGGGATTCGCTTACAGGGGAGGGCTTGTATCTCCCATCCCCCACCAAAATAGTTTAGGCTGCCCGCACACGCCGAGCATCATAGACATTGGATAAACGCACTAGAAGGTCTAGGATGCGGCTGAGTTCTTTGACGTTTCTTACGCCTATGAGAAGGTCAAAAAGGGCTTCTCTTTTAGATTGGTTGACGTTGACGCGGAGGTCGTGCAGGGGGATGTTGTTGTTTGATAAGAGGGTGGTGATATCGCCGGTGAGGCCTGTCCTGTCGTAGGCGCTCACTTGGATTGG
Organism: Chloroflexota bacterium; assembly: GCA_030666985.1. Classification (GTDB taxonomy): domain Bacteria; phylum Chloroflexota; class Anaerolineae; order Anaerolineales; family UBA11858; genus B10-G9. The sequence goes on along the minus strand of DAOUWT010000375.1, from coordinate 2,107 downwards.
AACCGGGAAGGTGCGTTGATGCGTTCCCCAAGTAACTTTTACGAGGCGTTCAGAGTCCGAGGTATTAAGGATGTTGGGGCAGTCTTGGCGATGAATGGTGGCACCCCGTCCGCGTGTGATGTAGCCGATGATTTCGTCGCCTGGGGTGGGGTTGCAGCATTTCGCAAGACGGTTCCGCAATCCCTGCAGCCCCAAAACCGTAATGTCTTTCGAGGTCTCACGATTTGCATCGGCAAGGGCGGGCAGGCCTGTTGGGTCACTATCTATGAGTGTCATTAGGCCATTCATCACACGCTCTACCGATATATCTCCACAGCCAATGGCTGCAAAGAGGTCTTCAGGGGTTTCGTAACGATAGATTTCTGCTAATTTTGTGAAATCTATTTCGGTGTCCAGGTCTAGGCGGGTAATTGCTCGCTGCAGGAGGGATTCTCCCCTATTGATGTTTTGGTCTCGTTCTTGATGTTTGAACCAACGTTTGATTTTGGCGCGGGCACGTTGAGTTTTGACAAGTGCTAAGTTTTCGTTGAGCCAATCGCGGCTGGGGCCTCCGCGCTTTGAGGTTAGGATTGTTACTTGGTCTCCGGTTGTGAGTTTATAATCTAAGGAAACTAGACGGTCATTGACTTTTGCTCCCCGGCAGCGATGTCCGACTTCGGTGTGAATGTTGTAGGCAAAGTCTATGGGGGTGCTGCCAGCCGGGAGATCGACGATATCGCCCTTGGGTGTAAAGGTATAGACGCGGTCGTCGCCAAATACGTCGGTTTTTAGGCCATCTACGAATTCCTGGGCCGATTCGAGATCTTGCTGCCATTCTAGCATTTGGCGGAGATAGGTAACGCGGTGCTCGAAGTCTTTGTCTCGTTTTTCATCTTCTTTGTAACGCCAATGAGCGGCGATGCCGTATTCGGCGTCGCGGTCCATATCGGGGGTACGGATTTGAACTTCGAGCGCTTTGCGATCTTTGTAGATTACGGCGGAGTGAATGGAGCGGTAGAGGTTCGTTTTAGGGGCGGCTATATAATCATCGAATTCTCCTGACAAGGGACGCCAATTAGAATGGATGATGCCCACGGTGGCGTAGCAGGCTTCTTCATTGGGTACAATGATGCGGACTCCGCGAAGGTCATGAAGCTGCTCGAAGTTGACCTTTTTGCGTTTCATCTTGCGGTATATGGAGTAGATGTGTTTGGGGCGACCCGATACTTCGGCAGTGATGCCGGCTTGGGACATGACTTTTTCCACTTCGGCGATGATGGCTTTCATTTCGCGCTCGCGCTCGGAACGCCGTTCGTCAAGTTCGGTGGCAATATCTTTGTATATATCTGGTTCAAGGTAACGAAAGGAAAGGTCTTCTAGGTCCCATTTCATTTGGGAGATTCCAAGCCGGCTAGCCAAGGGAGCGAAAAGGTCCATGGTTTCTTGAGCTATGCGCTTCTGTTTATCAGGACGCAGGTGATTTAGGGTGCGCATGTTGTGAAGGCGATCGGCTAATTTGATGAGAACTACACGAGAGTCATCGGCCATGGCCAAGAAGGTTTTTCTTAGGTTCACTGAGGCTAGCTCAACGCGCCAGTTGCTCTCTGCGAATTCATTTTCTTCTTCGTTTTCTTCAGTTCCATAATGATCGCTCCGAGTAACACGGGGCAATGAATCTAGTTTGGTGACTGCTTGCACCAGACCGGTAACTTCTTTACCAAAAGTTTTTTCTAGGTCTTCAAGGGTGATGTCTGTGTCTTCGATTGTGTCATGTAAAAGTCCCGCAACGACAACCGAGGGGGGAGCATACATTTCTGCCAGAATGGAGGCGACTGCCTTACAATGTACCATGTATGGCTCGCCTGAGGCCCGCTTTTGGTTCGCGTGGGCTTTTTCAGCAGTCTCATAGGCTAGTTGAAATAATTCGCGCTCAACTGGTGAATATTCTTTTGATAGGGAGGATACAAAGTCGTTGATTTGCATAGGGGAAGTATAATCGCTGGGAGGGAAGTGGGCAAGGGAGCATGTGGTGAGTGGCGGGGGGCGAGGGGCGGGAGGCGGATGGCGGGGGGCGGATGGCGGGGGGCGGGGGGCGAGGGGCATGACATTCCGTTCACACCCAAAATTT
>DAOUWT010000090.1 GCA_030666985.1 Chloroflexota bacterium | reverse complement strand
CGTTTTGCGGAGACGCTGGCGAGAGGGGAAACGCTAGTGGCGGCCTTCCCCGGATATTTGCCGCTTTTCCGTGATTTGTATGCCAAGATTGTTGAGTTAAGTGGTCGAGCATAAATTTTACGGTATTTCACTACGCTCGCGCAGGATCGGCAGATCCTGCGGGTGGAGTCCGGGGAAGTGGCCTTCCCCTCCGAGCATGGAAGTGGCCTTCCCCTCCGAGCATGGAAGTGGCCTTCCCCTCCGAGCATGGAAGTGGCCTCCCCCTCCGAGCATGGAAGTGGCCTCCCCCTCCGAGCATGAATGAAAGGATATGCAAATGAAGAAAACGTGGAAATCATCCGTGAACATACTCGCCGTTTCCATCCTGACCGTGGCGCAATACGTGTTGAGCTTCTTTGTCTTCAAATTGCCCGGCGTAAAGGCCATTCAGTGGATAGGCTGGGCCGTCTGGATACTCTCGTTATTCTTCGCTTTCGCGCCTATGGTTATCTTGCGAAAAGCGGGCGGCGTTCCCAAGGGAAAAACTTACATACACACTACAAAGTTTGTGGGTACCAGCCTTTACGCCGTATGCCGCCACCCTCAATACATAGGCGGGATGCTCTTCAATCTCGCGCTCATGCTGCTAGCCCAACACTGGCTGATAGTTGTGATAGGCTTAGTCTCTGCGGCGCTGATCTACCTGGATATCCGTGAGGCGGATGAGCAAGGCATCGAAAAATTCGGTGACGAATATCGGCTTTATATGCAGAGAGTGCCACGGGCCAATTTCATACTGGGTCTTATCCGTCTTTTAAAAGTTAGAAAAAACAGAAAATAATGAAACAATTAGTCATTCTCAGCGGCAAGGGCGGCACCGGCAAAACCAGTGTCGCGGCTGCCTTTGCCCATCTTCTCTCATTGGACGGCGCTCCTTTCCGCACCGTTTTGGCAGACGCCGACGTGGACGCCTCCAACTTAGAATTGGTACTCTCCCCTAAAATCATCTCCCGCGAAGATTTCTGGGGCGGCCAATTTGCTAAAATTGACGGGGATACCTGCACCGGGTGCGGGATATGTGAGGAAGTCTGCCGTTTTGATGCGGTTTGGGATTCTGGTAAATTAGTAAATTGGGAAACTGGGAAACTGGGAAACCAATCTACCAATCTACCAACCTCCCAATCTCCCAATATACCAATCATTGACCCCATCGCCTGCGATGGCTGCGCGGCTTGCGTGTACCAGTGCCCGGTAGACGCCATCACCATGCACGACCAGGTTGTCGGGGAATGGTTCCGATCCGAGAGCCGCTATGGCCCTTTGTTCCACGCCGCCTTGGGCGCAGCCCAGGAGAATTCTGGCAAGCTGGTCACTCTGGTCAAACAGCAAGCGCGTTTGCTGGCCCTGGACGAAGACTATGACCTTGTGCTTGTGGATGGCCCTCCCGGAATCGGCTGCCCGGTCATTTCCGCCACCTCCGGGGCCGACTTGGCCCTCATTGTGGCCGAACCCACCGCCTCAGGCGTACACGATATGCACCGCGTTTTAGAAACTACGGCCCATTTCGACGTCCCCGCTCTGGTGTGCATCAACAAGGCTGACATATATCCCAAAGGCGCAACTGAGATCGAAGATTTTTGCCGTGAAGAGGGTATCTTCGTAGTTGGCAAAATCCCCTTTGACACTGCCGTGACAAAAGCGATGGTTCAGGGATACCCCGTCACGCTCTACTTGCCGGGGTCCCCCTCCAGCCAAGCGTTACGTAACATTTGGGCCGAAGTCGCCTCTAAATTACTCGAAGAGTACTCCTCTGGAGCAAAGGATGTGCGATGAGTAACGAAAAATCCGAAAAACTTAAAAGTCTAATTATCACTCATTTGAAGTTGGTGATTGATCCCGAAACCCGCGCAGACGTAATTCGTATGCGTTTGATCGAAAACCTTGAAGTAAGTGATGATGGTCGGGTAAAATATACCTTCCGGCCTTCATCGCCCGTTTGCCCAATTGCAGTACATTTGGCGCAGCAGATAAAGCAAGCCATCGCCCAAGTTCCTGGAGTCACTTCTCAGGAGATCAGCATTGAAAACTACGTGGGCGCCGAGCAATTGACAATGCTAATCAATCGGTGAAGAGTAACGAGTGACGAGTGAGATCGCGTTTCACGTTTTCACGTTTTATTGAACTACAAGACTATCAGACTATCCAACTATTTGACAAGGAGACTAACCCATGCGTATCGCAATTTCAGTAGAAACAAATAATGGACTAGACAGCAATGTGGCTTTTCACTTCGGACGCTGTCCCTATTATGCCTTTGTAGATGTAGAAGAGAACGAAGTTCAGGCAGTAGAAATAATTGATAACCCCTATTATAACAACCATCAGCCTGGGACGGTGCCGGCCCTCGTTAAAGAGCATAACGCCGATGTGATGCTAAGTGGAGGAATGGGACGCAGAGCTGTTAGCCTCTTCCAAGAATTCGACATCAAAGCCGCCACCGGAGCGGAGGGCACGATTCGGACAGCCCTGAAAAGTTATCTAGGTGGAGAATTAAGCGAAGCCGCCCCCTGCGAGGAAGGCATTATGCATGGGAAGGGTCACGACTAAGTATGAAAGTACTGGATAATTTACTATCCACTTTGCCCGATGGCAAAATAGTACAAGTATGTATTGGCTCACACTGGACCGCAGTTGTCGCCGAGATTGATGGCGCAAGACGCTGCGGTTTAGCTTCATCTCTGACCAATGAATGTTACCGCCACGGAGAGCCAGACGTCCCTCAGGCAGGACATCTAGAGACCCTGTCCGGTTTGGAACTAGCTGCCATGTCTCGGTCTGAGCAGCCTGTTCTGGCCAGCGTGGGGGTGGCCGCAGTCAACGCTCTAATTCCCCCACAGCCCGCGGCCTGGGTTGGCTTGAACGCTGAAGAAGTGATCGCCGAGCATGGTGAAAATAAGACAGTTGTCCTCATTGGGCATTTTCCTTTTATCCCCCGCTTGCGTGCGCGTGTTGGAGAACTGATCGTCTTGGAAAAACGCCCGGAACCGGGAGACCTTCCGGCGAACGCGGCCTTTAACGTTATTCCTGACGCCGGCGTGGTTGCCATCACGGGGACGACGTTGATCAATCACACCCTAGATGACCTCTTGGAACTTTGCTCACCTCAGGCGCACGTCATCCTGTTGGGGCCAAGCGTCCCTCTCAGCCCAATTTTATTTGATCATGGCATCGACCTGCTGTGCGGGTCGGTGGTGATAGACATTGAACCAGTGCTGCGGACCGTGACCCAGGCAGGAAACTTTCCTCAAGTCCACCGCGCCGGTGTGCGCCTGGTTTCTATGACTCACCATTAGCCTGTTGGGGATTGGTGAGAGGGGGGGCGAACGGCTGGGGATTGGGAAAACCTTGCCCCGGCGTAGATACCAGGCCCCAAGGTTTTTCCTCGCTTATGCGTGGGGTTACGCTTGGGGCTTGCTCTCACGCCCACCCCCCCCGTCCCCCCCAAAAAATCCACGGAGTCTAAATAATCACCTGCATGTAGATTAGCGGATAAATAAACGCTCTAAAGGCAAAAAGATGATCTCGCACGCTAACGAAATTGCAGAATCGGTAAAACGTATCCTAGAAACAATCCCCTCGGAAGTTACCTTAGTGGCCGCCGCCAAAACGCGCACCCTAGGAGAGATAGAAGCCGCTATCCAGGCCGGAGTGACGCACATCGGGTATAACTACATTCAAGAAGCCCTGCCGGTCATACAAACAATCGGCAGCCGGGTCACATGGCACATGATCGGCCACCTCCAGCGCAACAAAGCCAAGCTAGCCGTGCAATATTTTGATATGATCGAAACCGTCGATTCGTGGCGGCTTGCTGAAACCTTGGATCGTCGCTGTGCGAATGTTGGGAAAGCAATGTCTGTCTTGGTAGAGATCAACAGTGGCCGCGAGTCGAACAAAACCGGCCTGCTCCCGGAGGATGTTGATGAGCTTATCCGCAAGATGAGCGCGTTAGAGCACCTCCACGTGGAGGGGCTGATGACCATGGGGCCGCGTTTCGGCAATCCAGAGGCCAGCCGGCCCTACTTCCGGGCTACGCGGGCGGCGTTCGAACGTCTCGGCGGCCTGAATCTGCCCAACGTAACCATGCAGTACCTCTCTATGGGCATGAGCAATAGTTATCGGATCGCAATCGAAGAGGGCGCAAATATCGTCCGTATTGGCACCAGGCTCTTTGGCGAGCGGTAATATATTTAGGACTTACGCAATCGCCCCCCTAACCCCCCAACTTTGGGGGAAAACTTGCTCACTAACTCCCCCAGAATTGGGGGCCGGGGGGCTACAGAGCAACCCCATGAAATACGTCTTCGGCCCAGTCCCTTCCCGGCGGCTGGGTCAATCATTAGGAATTGATACTATCCCGCTCAAAACCTGCAACTGGAATTGCATCTATTGCCAGTTGGGGCGTTCCAGGCCGCTGGTCAACGAACGGCGTGAGTTCATTCCCCGCGAAGAGATTTTGGCCGAGGTGAAACAAGCCCTCAACGCGCATCGTCCCGGCGAAATCGATTGGATCACCTTCGTAGGTTCAGGGGAGCCGACCTTGCATAGCGGCATTGGCTGGCTGATTCGGGAGATTAAAACCATCACCGACTTGCCTGTAGCGGTGATCACCAACGGCTCCTTGCTCTATCTCCCGGAAGTCCAAGAAGCGCTGATGCCTGCCGGCGCGGTTTTACCCTCCCTGGACGCGGGCAGCCCCGGGCGTTACCGTCGCATCAACCGCCCCCACCCCCAAGTAACCTTCAAGCATTTACTGGATGGTCTGGTATCATTTAGACAGCAATACCAGGGCAAATTGTGGATTGAGGTCATGTTGATGAAAGACGTCAACGACAGCGAATCCGCTTTGGATGAGATTGCCACAGCCCTGCAGCGCATTCAGCCCGATGAGGTACACCTTGTCTTGCCCACCCGCCCCCCGGCGGAAACCTGGGTGCAGCCCTCCGGCGAAGAAGGTTTGCTACGGGCCCGCGCCATTCTGGGAAAGGTCGCGCATGTGGTTCATCCGGCCAGCGGCAGCTTTGATTTCAGCGGCGATGAAAACCTGGTAGATGCCATTGTGGGAATCATCACCCGTCACCCCATGCGGGAAGATGAATTAGCCAAAGCCCTAAAGCAGTGGTCGCCTGAAACCGTTGCCAAAACTTTGGCCGATTTAGCCAGCAGCGGCCAGGCCCAGGTGATTGAACGCTACGGCTGCCGTTTTTGGAGCGCAGCCCAAGCGTATTATTCTGATAGTTAATTCGAGAAAACACAAAAGGAGCGCAAAAATGTGCCAAGTAGCCGTTTATTTAGATGATGAAAAAATCATGGATGACGTCATGTTCGTCGAGCCGACGCCCGAAGGGGTACGCTTGATCAAGTTATTCGAGCCGCCACGCGTGGTTCCTGCCGCTATCCGGCGGGTTGACTTAATGAAAAATAAGCTATTCTTAGAAAAAATCGAACGAGGAAAGGTGCAACATGAATGAAATGGATAAACTCCGGGTATTGATCCCCTATTGGATCGAGCATAATGAAGAGCATGCCCAGGAATTCTTGGATTGGGCCAAAAAAATAACCCCAGTTGCAGAGATTGAAGATGCTACCGCGGACGTGCGGGATGCAGCTGAAACGATGAAAGCCGTTAACGTTCACCTGCGGACGGCTCTGGAAAAACTCGGCGGCCCTTTGGAATACACGCACGACCATTCGCATGCGCATTCCCATTCCCATACTCACGATCACGGCCACACGCACCATTCCCACGAACACGACCATAGCCACCCTCATCATTCCCACGAGCACGACTAACGCGGCATATTCCCTCACCACGGCCCTCGCTCGCTTTGCGCACGGTGTGCATCCTCGCGTTGCGTGCCTCTGGCGTGGCGTGCCCCCTGGGCAAGGCGTACCACTGGCAAATCCGCGCCCGCCCGTGTCCTATAAAATGTTACTATCGTATTTCGATAGTTGGATAAAAAAAACTGGAAGAAGATGCTGTATCTTCGGTATCATGACTAAACAAATAGGAGAATAACAAATTATGAAAACTTCTACTGTAGATATCACAGTCACCATTAACAACCTCCCTCGAACGCTTTCGGTCGGGCCGGATGAGAGTCTGTTAGCTGCGTTGCGAAGCGCGTCTTATTTCAGCGTCAAATCCGGCTGCGATGACAGCACTTGCGGGACTTGCACGCTCCTCTTGAACGGGAAACCAACCCGCAGTTGCAAAACCAAAGCTGTGGATGTGGATGGCGCAAAGATTACCACTCTCGAAGGGTTGAGCCAGGACGATCAATTGCACCCTATCCAAGAGGCCTTTATGGAGACGGGCGCCATTCAATGCGGCTATTGTACCCCGGCCCAAATTCTATCAGCAAAAGCTCTTTTGGACGATAACCCCGACCCAACGGATGATGAAATTCGCAAATCTCTGAACAGCGTGCTTTGTCGCTGCACTGGTTACGTTAGAGGGGTGGGAGCCGTGCACCGCGCCGCCGCGATGCTGCGAGGGGAAGAACTTGAACCCTTTACCCATATTGAACAGCCGCTGCCAACCCAAGGCGGGGAGATTGATCTCCCTGAAGCGTTTTACCGGCGTGACGGCAGCCGTGACCCCCTGCCACCCCTGGTCCTTACCCCAGACGAGATGGCAAAAACGAACGTCGTCGGCAAACCTGAAATCAAAGTAGACGCCAAAAAACTGGCGATGGGACGCCCGGTTTTCACCGATGATTTTCGTTTGGAGGGCATGCTCTACGGCGCGCTGCTCACCAGTCCTCACGCCCACGCCCGGATTCGGAGCGTTGACGCCAGCCGGGCCCGCTCCCTGCCGGGTGTCCACGCCGTCCTCACGCACAAGGATATCCCGCGCGTCAAATACGCCTCCGGCGGGCAGAGCTATCCCCAACCGCCGCCCTACGACCAGGTCAGCCTGGACGATAAGGTCCGCCACGTGGGGGACCGCGTTGCGATTGTAGCTGCCGAAACGCTCGAAATCGCCCATCAAGCCCTGGAATTGATTGACGTGGATTATGAAATCCTCCCCGTCATTGTTGATATGGAAGCCGCCATGGAAGAGGGCGCAACAGTCATCCACGACGAAGTGGACACCGCCGGCATCTACGATAGGGAGCGCAATATTGTCGTCCATATCGAAGCCAAAGTGGGTGATGTGGAGAAGGCCTTTGCGGAGGCCGATCACGTTTTTGAGGGCGAATACCGCACCCCGAAGCAGCAGCACACCCACCTGGAACCGCACATCACCATTACTTATATGGATGAGGACGACCGTTTGGTCATCCGCTCCAGCACGCAGGTTCCCTTCCACATCCGCCGCATGGTGTCCCCCCTGATCGGGTTGCCGGTCAAAAAGATTCGCGTCATCAAGCCGCGCATTGGGGGCGGTTTTGGCAATAAACAAGAACTGATCCTAGAAGACCTCTGCTCGCATCTCACGCTGGCAACTGGGCGTCCGGTGCGCATGAGATACACTCGCAGACAGGAGTTTATCAGCTCGCGCAGCCGCCACGCCAATATCATTCGCTATAAAGTTGGCGTCAAAGATGAGATCATCATTGGGGCTGATTTGTATCTGATAGGCGATACCGGCGCGTATGGCGCGCACGCGCTGACGGTGAACATGGTGGGCGGATTTAAGGGGCTGACTCTCTATAACCCGCCGAACACGCGCTTTGTCAGCGATGTGGTTTATACAAATACGCCGCCGGCCGGCGCGTTCCGTGGTTATGGCGCTATGCAATGCGAATATGGCATCGAAGTCCTGATGGGAGAGATCGCCGCCAAGCTGGGGCTGGATGTGATTGAGTTCAAGCGCAAGAATTGGATCAAGATCGGCGAACCGATGCATCTCTCCAAGCAATTGGGCGAGGGGCGCGAGGGCGTTGAGCAAGCCTTGCAAACCAGCGGGTTGGAAGAATGTGTGAACATTGGCCTGCATGCTACCGATTTCAAAACCAAACGCCAAAAATATGGCGGGCAAAGCGGACGCTACCGGCACGGGATTGGCATGGCGGTTGTGATGCACGGCAGCGGCATCGCCGATTTGGATATGGCCGCAGCCACACTGAAAATGAACGATGACGGCTCCTTCAACCTATTGATTGGCGCGACAGACTTGGGAACCGGCTCGGATACTATCCTGGCCCAGATGGCCGCTGAAGTTTTGGGCATCCCCCTAAATGACGTGATTGTCTACTCTTCGGATACCGATTTCACGCCTTTTGATACAGGCGCCTATGCCAGCAGTACCACTTACATCAGCGGCGGCGCGGTTCGCAAAGCAGCCTCGCAGGTCAAAGAACAAATTCTGGAACACGCTGCGTTGATGCTCGAACTTGACGATACGGCGGGGTTAAAACTCGAAAATCGGCAGGTCATTGCCTCTGATGGGCGATTGGTCACTTTAGCCGAAGTCGCGCTCAGTAGTTTGCACCAACTAAACCAACATCAGATAATAGCCACGGCATCCCATACCAGCCCGCTCAGCCCGCCGCCGACCGCTGCTCAGTTTGCCGAAATTGTGGTGGATACCCAAACCGGGCGTATCAATGTTGAGCGTTTATTGATGGTGGTGGATTGCGGCAAGGTGATCAATCCCGCTACAGCCGCCGGGCAGGTGGAGGGCGGCATATCCCAGGCCCTGGGCTTTACCCTGACAGAAGAAATGCTCTTCGACCAGGATGGGCAACCTCTCAATCCAAGCTTCGGCAAATACCATATCCCCCGCGCCAGCGAAATGCCTGCCACAGACGTGATCTTTGTCCAAACCGATGAGCCGAGCGGGCCTTTCGGGGCCAAGTCGGTCTCCGAAATCTCGATTGACGGTGTCGCCCCCGCCATGGCCAGCGCCATCCACAAT
>DAOUWT010000171.1 GCA_030666985.1 Chloroflexota bacterium | reverse complement strand
GGTGGAGGTTAACCTGCACAATATTCGCGATTGGGCCACGGACAAGCACCATGTGCCCGATGATACTCCCTACGGCGGGGGTGGGGGGATGGTGATGAAACCTGAGCCTATTTTCGCCGCTGTGGAGGGAGTGTTGGGTGTGCCGCCGCCTTGCCCGGTGATTTTGCTCACCCCCCAGGGGCAGCCGTTGACGCAGAATAGAGCCAAAGACCTGGCCCAATATTCGCTCGTTGCCCTCATCTCAGGGCGTTACGAAGGCGTAGATGAGCGCGTCCGGCAGCACTTGGTCACAGAGGAGATTTCCATTGGGGATTATGTCCTCACGGGGGGAGAATTACCCGCCCTGGTGCTAATGGATGTCCTTATTCGCCTGATTCCCGGAGTATTGGGAGACCCTCTAGCCGCCGCGCAAGACTCCCATGCCACGGGTTTGTTGGAGCATCCCCACTACACGCGCCCGGCCGAGTTCCGGGGCTGGGAAGTGCCAGAGATTTTGCTCTCCGGCCATCATCTCCGCATTGAACGTTGGCGCCGAGAGCAGGCCCTGCTCCGCACCTGGGAGCGCCGCCCGGAGATGCTGGAGGGGATGGAGTTGTCGGAGGCGGATCGGGAGTTTTTGGAGGAGTTGGGGGATAGGTAATCAGGGGAGCAGGGGAGCAGGGAATCAGGAGAACAGGGAGGCAGGGAATCAGGACGGGGCACCTAATACCTAATATCCAATACCCCAATATCCAATCCCTCCCCCTCCCCCATTTTTGCAACTTTCCACACATCCCCCCGTATACAGATACAAGAAAACGCGGCATGGTTCATGCCCCAGGAGATAGTTTGTGTACACAGACGAAAAACAATGGATCGCCCTAGCTAAGCAAGGCAACTCAGACGCTTTTGGTAATTTGGTCATCGAATATCAAAAACGGGTCTTCAGCGTGTGCTACCGGATGTTGGGCACTCCCACCGCTGCCGAAGATGCGGCCCAAGAGGCTTTCATCCGCGCCTACAAAGCTATTGACAGATACGACCCTGATCGTTCTTTCGCTACCTGGGTGCTCTCCATAGCTTCTAATTACTGTATCGACCAAATCCGAAAGAGGAAAATCACTTTGCTTTCCATGGATAACGAAAAATACGGCTGGTTGGTTCCTCCTGCCCAAGACCCAACGCCCGAAAGAGCGCTGGTGGACAAAGAAAAACAAGCCCGAATTCAGGCCCTTTTGGTGACACTGAACGAGACCGACCGGGCCGCCATCGTCCTCCAATACTGGCACGACTTTTCCTACCAAGAGATCGCCGAAGCTCTCTCACTCTCGGTCAGCGCTGTCAAGAGCCGCCTCTTCCGCGCCCGCAAGGCAATGGCCGAGGAATGGCAAAAGGAAGCTCTTATTCCTCAACCTGTTCATATCCCTTCGGAAAGGAGAGCTTATGAAGCACCAATTATATGAAACACAGATACTACTCGAAACCAAACTGACTCCCGCACAAAACCGGGAATTACACCTTCACTTGAGAACCTGCTCTCAGTGCCGACGCCTGGCGCAGGCCCAGCGGGAGATCACACACCTCTTCGAGACCACCCCCGCTCCCTACCCCCAGCCCGGCTTCACCACCCGCTGGAAAAAACGCCTCATCAGGGCTGAGCATGGCAGAAGGAATCTCATTACCTGGACGACGCTTAGCGTTTTAACGTTGGCCTTTCTTTTCACCCTGGTGGGACTTAGTCTCCAAGTCACCTCTTCCTCAGAATATTTTCCTCAATTTTTGACATTCCTCATCTCTCAGGCCACACGCTGGGTCAATTTCATCGCCTCGCTTCAGAATATCTTTTCCCCTCTTTTGCGCGTGGGAATCAAATTGATACCCCAGAGTTGGATAATTGCTTTTGTCGTTAGCCTGAGCGGCATCACGTTCGCTTGGGTAATCACTCTATCTAAAAACACTATCTTTTTCAACAAGGAGGTCACAGGATGAATACAACTCGTAAACTCTTAGTCCTGGGATTATTGATCTTAGCTCTTCTCATTCCCCAAAGCGCGCAAGCTGCCGGCCCCAAGGATGACAAAGTCATCTTCGGGAGCAACTACACCCTCCACGAGGGCGAAACCCTGAACGGTGATCTGGTGGTATTTGGCGGAAACGTTACCCTGGAGCGTGATTCAACCGTCAACGGCGATGTGGTTGCCATGGGCGGGCGCGTCAGCGTGGACGGCACCATCAACGGGGATCTGGTTGCCATGGGCGGATACCTGGAAATCAAGTCTCAGGCGCATATCAATGGGGAAGTTACGGCCCTGGGCAGCGGAATAGAACGTTCCGAAGAGGCTCAAATAAACGGGAATATCGTCACCTCAGGAGACATTCCTCTCGAACTCAACTTCCCTACCAAGCTTGATATCCCAGACAAGACTCCCCGAATTTTCAGCTTCTGGCATGCTCCCTTGGCGGCGGGATTATGGTTCTTGTTCCAGCTCTTGATTTGGACGGGAGTAACCATTTTGGTCGTACTCTTCTTCCAAGAACAATCTGAAACTGTTAGTCAAGCCGCTCTGGAGCAACCGGCCATCAGCATAGGGATAGGGTTGCTGATCGTCATCCTCACCCCCATCGTGTTGCTGGCCCTCATCGTCACCATCTTGCTCAGTCCTCTCAGCCTCATCGCCATTCTCATCCTCTTTGTAGGCTGGGGTCTGGGATGGGCGGCCATAAGCCTCGAAGTTGGCAAACGGCTCATGAAAGCCGCCAACCAGACCTGGACTCCCGCGCTATATGCCGGCCTGGGCATGTTCATATTGACCCTGATCCTCAATGGTTTCAGGGAAGTGGTGCCATGTGTGGGCTGGCTCCCGAAATTCTTCGTGGGGATGTGGGGATTGGGAGCGGTAGCCCTGACCAAGTTCGGCACGCAGCGCTATCCCCAGTCTGCGGCGGTAGATGTGCCCGAGGTGGTGGATGTGCCCGCTGTGGCAGGCGAGCCGTTGCCGGAAGCTTTTGCTGACCCTGGGGAGCTGCCCTCGCCAGAGGGGGAGGAGGAAGCCGTCCCCGAAGCCGAAGCAGATGGGGAAGCATCATCAGAATAGCCCCGAAAGATTGTCACGGAAGCACACCAAATGGGTGCACACCGTGAGCTGCCTGACTCCAAAACCCAAAAAAGGCCCTAGAGGTTGTCAAAAACCTTTAGGGCCTTTTTGGTCTTGCTCACGCACCACGCAACACGCATCACGTTTCACGCCTCACGTTTCACTCATCACTCTTTACTCTTCACTATCCAGGCCGCCGCTCCAAACCCAAGCACTGCCAGGCCCAAAATCACCTCTAAAATTCCCCAGGGGGATGGGGCAGGCCGCGCGTCGGGGGGAGGTTCTGCCTGGGGAGTGGGAGGCGGGGTGGGAGGTGGATGCGTGGGGGGGGAGGGGGGCGTGGGCGTGGGCAGCGGTTCGGCGGCGGATGGCGTTGGGGCAGCACCCGTATAATCTTCTCCCGCAGCCTCAACGGATTTTTCCATCCCCTCTTCTTCTGCCTCTGCTGCACCCATGACTTCAGCCTGAGGTTCTTCTGGGGCAATCTCCTTCTCGACCAGCGGGGCCGCCTCCATAGCCTCATCCGCCATCTCCTCAACCTCCTCAACTGCCATTGCCTCTGTCACAACATCCGCCCCGGCATCCCTTGCCGCCGCATCTTCTGCCACCGCATCTCTTGCGGCCGCATCCCCTGCCGCGGCATCCCCTGCCGCAGCATCTTCCACCACGGACTCTACCTCCACGGCTGCCTCTTCCACGGCATACTCTGCCGCTGGGGCAGGAGACATAGCCAATTTAGGACTCAGGAATCCACTCCCAAAATCCAAGACCATAACAGCCACCAATAGCACAGAGGCCAGGGCCGCCGCCATTCGAAAAACAGGGAAAAGGCGTGCCTGACGCGGGCGTTCTGGACGCGGTGGAGCAGCTTGCCCGACCATTTCTGGCGTCAACCTGAAATCACGCGGGGCCGGCAGGCGCGGAGCACGGCCCAAGATTTTCTGGGTGAGCTGCAGTTCGTTTAGAGCCATTTGCAAAGCCGGTTCTGATTGGAGACGCTTTTCAATACGGGCCGTGGCGCGTTTCGATAGTTCGCCATCACTATATGCGGAAAGTGTCTCCCAATCTCGGCGGGGAATTTTCATAGTCATAGACCCTCACCTCCCAGACGTAAATCAGCCGGTAGAAGTTCCCTAAAGCCTTGGAGACATTCCTGCAAATTGCGGCGAGCGCGGGCCAGGCGGCTCTTGATAGTTCCCAAGGGGCTATCCACAACCTCGGCCGCTGTCTTATAGTCAAAGCCCTGAATGTCTACCAAAACCACCACGGAGCGGAATGCGGCATCTAACTCATTCAGGCAATGCTGAATGGCCTCCGAGAGTTCAAAGCGTTCTACCCTTTGCTCTAAGCTCTCGCCGGGATCCTCCAACCAGGCCGGGGATTCAACCTCTTCGCCAGCGTCATCGCGCGGATTCAGGGGAGCAATGGGCTGCCTTTGCCACCTCCGCATCTCGTCATAACAGGCGTTGGTGACAATCCTCAACAGCCAACTCTTGAAAGAACCGCCCCGGTAGGTGTGCAGTTTTTTATACGCAGAAATGAAGGCTTCTTGCGTAGCATCTTCCGCGGCGTCAGTCTCCCCGATCACGCGGTAGGCCTGGTAATACACCATGTCTTGGTACTCGAGGACAATCAGGTTGAAAGCCTCTAATTCACCCTCAAGTGCCCGTGCAATTAAATTAGCTATATCCATGTTATTGATTGTTATCGGTTTTGGGGAGTTTGTCAAGACTGGTATATTGGGAATTAGTATATTGGTAAATTGGTCGGGGCGCAACCAATATACCAATTTCCCAGTTTACCAATATACCAACTCCAAGGCTTCACGTTTGGGGACGGGGATTGTAAAATAGGAGAAATCCCGCAAGAAGAAAGTCTCATAAACGATTTTTTGTCTCCCAAAGTGCGTCATGAATTATGCAGGCGAAATGAAATGGTAAATAGTAAGTTGTGAATGGTAAATTGTAAATAATGTGAATACATCGCAGCAATCATTTACCATTTATAATTCACCAGGCCATAGGCCCGCCTACGGCGTTACCATTTACAATTTGGTTTTGTTTGTGCGTACTTCAAACGACGCACAATCTTCCCTTTAGGCGGGTGGAAAATCATTTATGAGTCTATCTCTAAAGGAGAGTATATGCCCCTAGATTTATCTCGAATAAAGGCCCTGTGTTTTGATGTAGATGGGACGTTGAGTGACACCGATGACCAGTTTGTGGAGAATCTGGCCGGCGGGCTGGCACGGGTGGGGTTTCTCTTCCCCGAACGCGATCCGCGCCCCTTGGCACGCCGGGTGGTGATGGCTACCGAAAGGCCGGGGAATGCTCTCTACGGGCTGGTTGATAAGCTGGGGATTGATGACGAAATCTCCGCCCTGGGGGATTGGTGCTACCGCCTGGGCTTGGGAAAGTCACCCCAGCCCTTTCGGCTTATCCCCCGCGTGAAGGAAATGCTGGTTGCGCTGGGTAAAGATTATCCCATGGCCGTCGTCAGCGCGAGGGGCGGCAAGAGCACGGGGCGATTTTTGGATCAATTTCAGCTTAGTGAGTTATTCCAATGTGTGGCTACGGCGCAGACTTGTGAGCACACCAAGCCTTACCCTGACCCCATTCTCTGGGCCGCCGAGCAGATGGGCGTTGCCCCCGAAGATTGCCTAATGATTGGCGATACCACGGTGGATATTAAGGCGGCCCGGAGCGCGGGAGCACAGTCCGTGGGGGTGTTGTGTGGTTTTGGGGAGAAGGACGAGTTGCTAGAAGCGGGAGCAGATTTGATCTTGGAGGAGACTTCTCAGCTTGTGGGAGTGTTAGAATAACTATTTCCCCGGCATGGTTCACAATTGACTTCACACTTTTCAAAATTATATGTCGCTGCGAGGAACGTATTTTGTGACGCGGCAGCCTCCCGGTTAGCAATTGTGCAGTGAAATCAGGGAGATTGCCACACCCCCATGCCAACGGC
>DAOUWT010000188.1 GCA_030666985.1 Chloroflexota bacterium | reverse complement strand
CGCGGATTTTTTTGAATTAATTGTGTAAGGTCTGGTTTGTGGTAGTGAACGTGAGTTCGCCCCACACCTACAATGGGCACTCTCGTGTCCCACTACGAACCCATCAAATTACAATTGACGCCCCACTAGTTCATTCGTTAGCCACTTGACCACCGGACTGTGCGGTTTTGAATAACTTTATCTGCGTTGCCTTTTTTAACTCTTCATCTTCTGTGATTAGTATGAAATCATTTTCCCACGCTGTCGCGGCAATGAAGCGGTCAGCAGGGTACTGATGTGGAAGCTCAATGTGTCTGCTTTTAATGGCAATGTTATGTGATAGCGAGGCCTCCTTAATTGGACTGCGTTTCAGTGCTTCAATGATCCATTCGTCCGACGATGGCGTGAGTTTAATGCGCCCTTTCTCGGCCAGAACCAACGTTTCCCATACGGTAATTGGAGAGATGAATAATTCATTCTCTTTGTCTTCAAGCACTCGGGCAATATCGCTCTTTACTTTTTCAGGTGCTAAAAGACTCCATAGCCAGATGTGGGTATCTAGTAAATATCTCATAGTGATAGCACTTCCCAGACATGGCTATCTTCTACTGGAGAAATAATATCTCCGGTAATCTCACCAGTATCACGCATACAGCCCATCCACGGCCCTGGTTCAGAATATGCAAATGGGACGATTTTCACCAGAAATTTCCCCTTATCGCTTATCAATATCGGTTTACGAGAATGAATTACAGCATTAATAACACTGTAAATATTCTCCTGAAAAGTGGTAAGTCGTATTTCTTCCAAGTTGATCCTCCATCCGTAAAACAGCGTGTTATTTTAACCCAAATAGTAACTTCAAGATTTGTATATCAACTGCCCTGTGATTTGTTGCTAGTTGATAGTATACCTCAAAAATACGGCCTTCTTAGCATCTTTTGAATCCCCTGCCCCTCTACCACGCCGTCCAGCCGCCATCAACCACCAAATTGGCACCAGTCATATAAGAGGAAGCATCAGAGGCTAAAAAGAGCAGAGCACCATTCATTTCGTCTTTTTGGGCCATACGTCCCATGACAGCGCGGGCAGAATAAGATTTCACGAATTCATCATCATGTCCATTATACACCCCGCCGGGGGTGAGGGCGTTGACCCTGATATTTTTTCCGGCGTAGTAGGTGGCTAAGTAGCGCGTTAGGCCCAGAACTCCCGCTTTGGTGACGGAGTAATGCACGGGTTTGAATTGCGGCGGATGCCCCTCGCGTTGGTAAATGCGTTGGTCGGGCCCGGTGAGTCCGTAGATGGAGCATATATTGATGATGACACCATAATCTTGTTCCAACATGGGTTGTACTGCGGCTTGGCTGGCGAGGAACATGCCGGTCAGGTTCACGTCAATAGCTCTCTGCCACAATTCAAGCGGGTAGTCTTCAAAGGTGTGGGATAAAGGATCAGGTATCAGTACATCAGGAATCAGGGGATCAGTTTCCAAGGTTCCTGTTGCCTGCTCCCCTGCTCCCCTGCTCCCCTGCTCCCTGACTTTAGGGTCTAGGGCAGCGGAGTTGACGAGGATGTCGAGGCGGCCAAAGGCATTTAGCGTTTCGGCAACCATATTCTGCACTGAGGCGGGATCGGAGACGTCGGTTTGGACGCCCAGGGCTGGCACTCCCGCCCCGGTAAGGGTAGATGCTGCCCCCCGCGCCAGCTCCCCGTCCAGGTCGGCTACCACGACGGAGGCGCCTGCATCCCCCAGGGTACGGGCGAACTCTCCCCCCAGCAGTCCCCCTCCCCCGGTAATGACGGCTGCACGATCTGTGAGGTCAAAGATATTTTTTGGCATAGTTTAGAAAGACCATAAAAGCCTTGATGTCACAGACTTTTATGGTCTTGGGGTGGTGAGTGATGAGTAACGAGTAATGAGTGAGTTACTCATCACGTTTTACTTTTTACGTTTGGCTTAGTCGGCCACAAATCCATCGGGTTTCAGGAAGCCGCGCTCTTCGAGGTAATCGATGATTTGGCGGGCGCACTCCTGGGGAGTTCTCTCGACTGTATCAATGGCAATTTCGGGGCCGACGGGTTCTTCGTAGGGGTCGTCGATGCCGGTGAAACCTTTGATTTCGCCGCGGCGGGCTTTGGCGTAGAGGCCCTTGATGTCGCGGGCTTCGCAGACTTCGAGGGGGGTGTTGACCCAAATTTCGATAAAGTTGTCTGCGCCGACCATTTTGCGGGCCTCGTTGCGGGTGTAGCGGTAGGGGCTGATGGCCGCGCAAACTGCGGTGCCGTTGTGGCGGGCGATTTCACCGGCCACAAAGCCGATGCGCAGAATGTTGGTGTCGCGGTCTTCTTTGCTGAATCCCAGCCCCTTGGAGAGATGCGTGCGGACGACGTCGCCGTCGAGGACGGTGGCCTGGCGTCCGTGCTCCATCAGCATGGGCATGAGCGCTTCGGCGATGGTGGACTTGCCGCAGCCGCTGAGTCCGGTGAACCACAGGCAGATACCCTGCTTGTTTTTCGGGGGATGAACTTCGGCCAGGATTTCGGCGGTCTCTTTGCGGGTGAACCACTCTGGGAGCAGTTTGCCGGTCGCCAGGTAATCTTCGCGCACTTGCGTACCTGAGATGGTGGCAACTTTGGCCCCTTCGGGAATGTTGTCGGCTTCTACGTAGCGCTCGTCATCGGGCAGGTATACCAGCCACTGGAAAGGCACCATTTTGACGCCGATCTCATCTTCGTATTGCTTCATCATTTCTTGAGCTTCGTAGGGGCCGTAGAAGGGCTGGCCGGAGCTATCGTTGCCGGGGCCGGCGTGGTCACGCCCCACAATGAAGTGGTTGGCGCCGTAGTTGCGGCGGATGATGGCATGCCAGACGGCCTCGCGCGGCCCGGCCATCCGCATGGCTAAAGGCAGCAGGCTGAGTATGGTGTTTTCGTTGTAGTAGTTTTCGACCAGGGCTTTGTAAACGCGCACGCGGGTGTAATGGTCAACGTCACCTGGTTTGGTCATGCCAACCACCGGGTGGATCAGCAAACTGCCGCCGATCTCTGCGGCGGCGCGCTTGGTGAGTTCCTCGTGGATGCGGTGCATGGGGTTGCGGGTCTGGAAAGCGACCACGTTCTTGTGACCTTTCCCTTCCAGCAAAGCGCGGACCTGACTGGGGGTGCGGCGGATGTCTACAAAGTCATAAAAGATTGGCAGGTTGATGACTTTTAGTTCCCCGGAAATGCACAGCTCGCCCCAGCGCTCCATCTCGGAGACGAGGGGGTGACGGTGATCGGTGGACCCGAGGACGAGACGGGCCTCACGGGTGGGATCCCAGCGGAAGACTTCTTCGATGCGCATGACGGCGATGATGTAGTTGCGGGAATCACGGAGGGTGATCCATTCCCCACGGGTGGGGAGTTCTTCTTTGTTGATGGTGAGGGTGATGGGGAGGGGGAAGAGTGTCCCGTCTGCGAGTCGCATTTCGGTGAGGACGCGCTGATAGTCTTTTTCTCCCATGAAACGATCCAGGGGGGAGAATCCACCCACGGCTAACAATTCCAGGTCGTGCAAGGCGCGGTCAGAGAGTTGCAGGGAGGGATATTGATTGGCTTCTTGGAGAAGGCTCTCGCGTTCTCCTTCGGGGACGATCAAGTTTATTAGTTTTCCACCGTAAGGTGAAATGATGTTCTTTGTCTTGTCACTCATAATAGTAAAGGTAACTCCTAGGAAAAGTTTGTTTTTTCAATTAAATTTTTTCTATCTCAGGCGAAAACAGTTTTCTTTACAACTAACGACTGCATATCATAACATAAAAGGGACAGGGGAACAGGGGAGCGGGAAATCAGGAAATCAGGGACTAGGAAACAGGTATTCGTGACTAGGTATCAGTTGAAATCCCAAACGCTGTTGAAGGCATTGAAGATAGGCGCGAATTTTGTGTTCAGGTATTCAATTGTCTCCGGCTTCAATTTGTCCGCGTGGTCGCCGGGCTTTCCTTTGCGGATGTGTTTGTGGATGTTTTCCTTTTTGGGTTGCAGGCGTTGATTCTCTTCTATCAGGGTTTGGAAAAGTTCATCGCTGATGGTCAGGTCGCAGGCGTCTAATAAACCTTGAAGCCAGTCTTGGTAATTGGACGTCATTTCTTCATAAGAGGTCAGGTAAACGTGGGGGTAATTGTCTAATAATAATGTTTTGTATCTGTGAAGGATGGTATAAAATCTTTCGCTTTCCGAGATGGCGTACTCGTCAATGGTCATTTGGTTTGCGGCTTGTCTTCTTTGGGTGAACTTTTCGTAGCGGCTGCTGGTTTTGGGCGGCGTTGAATGACTATAAGAGATTGAATAATAGGAAGAAACCACCAAATCACGGGGGTCTCTTACCATTAGGATAACTTTGTATTTTTCTAGTTCTGGGATGCCTTGAACTAATCCGCCAAAAGCCGTGTATAAATACCCTTGAGGTTTAAATAAATGTTGGTATTCTCCCATCTTCTCCACGTTCAGGCTGGTAAGGTAGGGATACTGGGTATAAAAGGCATATTCATTGAGGTGGGCCGGCGTCATGCCGTTTTCTATTGCGCAACGGCGGAGGACTTTCTTGGTGTGTTGCGTGGCGGCCTTGTTCAACGAGAAATGTATGATGCTGGGGTGAGTATTTTCGTTCTGGTGCTTTCCGTTCATCAATTGCATTTCTACTTGAAATTGTCTTCGCAAAAAGAGGTGCAAGAGAAGAGGCGTTTTATGGACCAGAGATTTAAAATATTTTGTAATTCGTTCAAACATGGGCTATACCCTTATTTTGTAAGTGTTCACTCCCCTCGGAAACTCTGTAGGTTGGCGGGAGCGTAAACGGATGGGGTATCTGTGGACTCGTGGTGCAACGCATCCAAAAGCGGATGCAATGCACCACTAACATCATGGGATTGAATCCACATTCTCCCATAAAATTTCCGGCGAGTCGGTCCTGGCTGAAAGCTCCAAGTCATCTACAACCACTACTGTGTAATATTTATCAAGATAAGCTTTGGCTGTACTCGTATCACCCCACAGTTGCAGCACCATATCTGGTTTAAGCTCCCCAATAGAATAGTCATAATCCCACTTCATGTGCCCTGGGCGAAAATCAGCCAGATTGGGTGGGATATGGCTGGGCTGGTGAGCGATGTAGGCGTCATTTTTCCCTAGCAGGTCAACCGCTGTGCGCTCGCTAAAGTAGGGGATGACGCCTGCGGTAACTACAGCCACTTTGGCTTGAGGGGTGGTGATTTTTTCTACAGCATGAGCAATACGCAAATATTCCTTGTTTCCTTCTACGAAATTGGGTTGCATCACCAAAAGCATACGCTTTATAGAGTGCTGGCTTTGCAAGAGAAAATTAAAGTTTAGCATACTGACAAGGATTACCGTCACAAACCCTAAGTTAGCCAGAAACACAATTAGAGATCTGTTCTCCTTCACACGAGCTAGCAGAGATTGAATAATTTGTTCCAGACTGTGGACAAATAAAACAAAAAACAGAGGTATGGCGATGGCAATGTAACGATTGGCTCCTCCTTTATGCTCCCAAGCGTCTCCGCCGACGTATACGGTGTAGGCTATCTGTCCCAGAAAAATTAATGCAAGGAGTAAGGTGGAGCGATCGTATCGAAAAAGTAAAACAGAAAATGGAATTAAAAATAAGACCCAATTCAATTCTCGAATGAATTTGTAGACTACATAAAGACCGCGTTT
>DAOUWT010000144.1 GCA_030666985.1 Chloroflexota bacterium | reverse complement strand
GTTGGGTCTCACCAATCCCAGCACCAACTCTTACCGGAGGCTGGTGCCTGGCTACGAGGCGCCCATCAACGCTTTCTACTCCCTGGGGAATCGCAGCGCGGCTATACGCATCCCTAAATACGCCAACCAGCCGGATTCGGCGCGGATTGAGTTCCGTCCCCCGGACGCTACCTGCAACCCTTACCTGACTCTGGCGGCGCAGCTCATGGCCGGGATTGACGGCATTCAGCGTGAACTAGACCCCACCGAACTGGGCTTTGGCCCCATTGACGCCGATGTTTTCTCCTGGACGGACGAGCAACGGGCAGCTATCAAGCCTTTGCCGACTTCACTGGAATCCGCGCTCCAAGCCTTGGAGGATGATCACGATTTCTTGCTGGCCGGGGATGTCTTCAGCGAAGGTTTGCTCGAAAATTGGATCGAACACAAGCTAGAAGAAGAGGTCGAGCCTGTGCGGGTGCGTCCGCATCCGTATGAGATGAAGTTGTATTTTGATGTGTAGGGGGAACAGGAAATCAGGGGAACAGGAAAACAGGAAGCAGTGAGGTGCAAAAAGGGGAATTAAGAAACACTGGTCACAGAAAATACTGGCGTCAGGGTGTTGTGATGATGATATCATACCAACAGCGAAAGAACACACCATGCTAATTTACGGAGTCAAACATGAATGAAATATCCTTGCCTACTTACAAAACTATGATGAACCCAACCCTCCAAGCCTTACGGAATTTGGGTGGCTCTGCGACAATTGAAGAGCTATATAATCAAGTTGCAGAGATAATGAATCTGTCAGATGAGCAATTAGAAATCATTCACAATCCAGAACAGGGAAGCCAAACAAAGGTTGAATATAGATTGGGGTGGACGAGAAGTTATTTGAAAAAATATGGATTGCTTGAAAACTCAAGTCGGGGTGTTTGGGCACTTACCAAAAAGGGCCGCCAAACGGAAAAAGTTGAACCAAATGAGGTTTCACGTTATTATCAGAATTCAATGAAACAGGAAGCAACAGAAGACGAATTGTCGGAAGATGATGGTGAGCTTACATGGCGAGCAGAGTTGTTAAAAACATTGCTCCAAATGGAGCCTGATGCTTTTGAGCGACTTACCCAGCGATTGTTGCGAGAATCAGGCTTCATCCAAGTTCAAGTCACAGGACGAAGTGGCGATGGGGGAATAGATGGCAAAGGTATTATGCGCTTAAGTGGGTTGTTGAGTTTTCACGTCATTTTTCAGTGTAAACGCTATAAGGGTTCGGTCAATGTTCACCAGGTGCGGGATTTCCGAGGCGCGATGGTTGGGAGAGCGGATAAAGGTCTGCTAATAACAACTGGTAATTTTACAAAAGACGCTACACGAGAAGCCACTCGAGATGGCGCGCCAGCAATTGATTTGATAGATGGGGAATTGCTCGTAGATAAATTGAAAGAGTTGGAACTGGGAGTGATAACGAAAGTGGTTGAAACTGAAGAAGTCTCAATTGACAGTAACTGGTTTTTGAGTTTGTAGAAACTGGCTTCTAACTCTATCTGCTCGCAGATAGTGCTGCGCCCGATGTTAACTTTAAACCCCTATCAAAAAAAATTCGGGAGGAAAAAACATGCTAACCAACCCAGTCATCGAAACCTTGCTGAACCGCAAATCAATTCGCAGGTACACCGACCATGTTCCATCGGACGAGGTGGTCGAGACCGTTGTTCGGGCCGGGCAACAAGCTCCCTTTGCACATCAGATGGGCAGCCTCTTGCTCTCCCGCGACCGAACCAAGAATCCCTTTCGGTCGCCTTTGTTTTTCATCGTTTGCATTGATTCCCACCGTCACGAGGCACTCATGGCCCGGCGCGGCTGGGAGATGGTGCAAAACGACCTCTCGTTGCTGCTCTTTGGCATCCAAGATGCAGCGCTGATGGCCGAGAATATGGTCATCGCCGCCGAGAGTCTGGGGATGGGAAGCTGCTTCCTGGGCGGGATTCCCTACCGGGCCGAAAAGTACATCGAGCGGTATAAACTTCCCCCACGGATTTTTCCCCTGGTGGGGCTGGCGATGGGCTTCCCGGCCGAGAATCCCCCGCCGCGGCCACGCTATCCCCTGGAGGTTAGCCTCGTGGAGGGTGAATATCCCAAACTTGACGATGCCCTGATGGAAAGAGCCATGTCCCAAATGGATGAGGGCTACCTAGCTCAGGACTATTACCGGCAGGGAAAAGCCATGCTTCCCTTAGAAGAGGGTCAGGAGGAGACATTCACCTACCACACCTACAGTTGGACGGAGCACATCTCGCGTAAGGCTGGCCAGCGGTGGCGGTCTCCCGACAAATTACTGGATCAGTTTGCCAAGTGCGGTTTTATCATCCCCGGCTACGAGACGGCGGAGGCGGACTAGTGGTCATTGGCGGAAATCCTCCGATAGTTAATCTGCTCCGCGTATCGCCAGATCCCGCCTGAAACGGTGATTATTCCCCTAGTGACAAGTTGTAGCTCAGGATCTGCCGATCCTTCGCGAGCGTGAAAAACCCTCGATGGATTTCCGCCATACACCACTAGCGACACCCAAAACACCATGCCTCTATCTCTGAAAAATATCCTCCTCAAAATTTGGCGCACTCTCCCCCAGGCATACTGGCTAAGGTTTGGCATACAACGCTTATTCATACAGAACTTTTTAGTAGGAGTAGCGGGAGTCATTTTTAATCAAGAGGGGCAAATTCTCTTATTGAAGCACAGTTATCGCAAAGAATATCCTTGGGGATTGCCAAGTGGATGGCTTAAGCGGGGCGAGCAACCCGGTACCGCACTGAAAAGAGAAATCAAAGAAGAAACAGGCTGGGATGCAGGCCTAATGCGGCCTCTTTTTATAAAGGCTGACAATGTTTGGCCGCGATTAGACGTGGTGTTTATTTGTAAAATAATTAGCGGCCCAGAAAACGGCGCCTTCGCCCCCAGCGATGAGGTAATAGAAGCCAAATTCTATGCTACGACCTCGCTGCCAGCCTTAATGCCCTCCCAGGAAAAGATTATTCTCGAAGCCTATGAGCATCTCCAGGGATGAACCCCTGAATCGACTTATTGGAGGTAAAATATACTCCGCAAGTCCAACAAAAACACCCGGCCAAACGTCTTGTGTTTGGTCGACTATCTGACTATCCGACTACCAAACTATCAGACTACCAAAGGATACCCATGACCCCCAATCACTACAACTTCAACCAAACCACCCCCCAAATCGAAGAGCGCGTCGACGCCCTTTTAGCGAAAATGACCTTAGAGGAAAAAGTCGGCCAGATGATGCAAATCCACATCCACGAGGGCAACCGCGCCGAAATGGAAGAACGCATCCGCCAGGGGCAGGTTGGCTCAATCCTCTCCCTATATGGCGTCAAAGACACCAACCACGCCCAGAGAATCGCCGTCGAGGAATCCCGCCTGGGCATCCCCCTCATCTTCGGGAACGACGTCATCCACGGCTACCGTACCATCTTCCCCATCCCCCTGGCCGAATCCTGCACCTGGGAGCCTGCCCTCCTCCAAGAAGCCGCCCGCATCGCCGCCGAAGAAGCCTCCGCCAACGGCGTGGACTGGAATTTTGCCCCCATGGTTGATGTTTGCCGCGAGCCGCGCTGGGGACGGATCGCCGAGGGCGCGGGGGAAGACGTCTATTTAGGTTCCGTCATGGCCCAGGCGAGGGTGCGTGGGTTCCAGGCCAAAGGCCTCACCAGCGGGCGCAAGATTGCCGCCTGCCCCAAGCATTACGCCGCCTATGGCGGGGCCGAGGCGGGTAAAGATTACAACACCGTCGACATCTCCGAACGCACTCTGCGTGACCTTTATCTGCCGCCTTTCGAAGCCGCTTTCGATGAGGGCGCCGGCACTACCATGTCCGCTTTCAACGACCTCAATGGCATCCCGTCCACGGGGAACGCTTTCATCCTGCGCCAAATTCTGCGGGAGGAATGGGGATTCCTGGGCGTGGTGCTCAGCGACTGGAACGCGGTCGGGGAGCTGGTTCCCCACGGTTTCGCCGCCGACCTAAAAGAGGCCGCAAAACGCGCCGCCCTCGCCGGGGTGGATATGGACATGATCTCGGACGCCTACCACGCCCATCTGGCGGAACTCGTCCGGGAGGGCGCCGTCCCCGCCCCAATTATCAACGAAGCCGTCCGCCGGATACTGCGTCTGAAAATCCAGCTTGGGCTTTTCGAAAATCCCTACACCGATGAAGCGTTGGCCTCAGAAAGCATCCTCAAGCCGGAATACCGCGCCAAAGCCTTGGAAATCGCCCAGAAATCAATGGTTCTCCTCAAAAATGAGGGCGGGCTGCTCCCCCTGGATGAGGGTCAGCGCATCGCCCTGATTGGCCCCCTGGCCGACGATCATCACCACATTCTGGGGGCCTGGCATCGCATTGGGGAGGACGCGGACACCGAGAGCGTGTTGGATGGAATGCGGGCCGTTTTCCCTCTGGCCAACGTTGCCCACATGGAAGGCATCCCCCTGGAGAGGGGGGACGCCCCCCACTTTAGGGAAGCCGTTGAGGCCGCGCAATCCGCCGATGTGGCCGTGCTGGTCGTGGGGGAGGGCGAGTTCATGAGCGGGGAGGCCCACTCCCGGGCCCATCTCGGCCTGCCGGGGCAGCAGCAAGCCCTGGTGGAAGCCGTTCACGCCACGGGGACGCCGGTGGTGGTGGTCTTGATGTCCGGGCGGCCTTTGGTGATTCCCTGGATAGCGGAGCACATCCCCAGCGTTTTGCAAGCCTGGCACGGGGGAATCCGGGCCGGGGGCGCGGTGGCCCGCATCCTGGGGGGGAGGGTCAACCCCAGCGGAAAGCTGACCGCCACCTGGCCGCGAGCCGAAGGGCAAATCCCCATTTATTACAATCACAAAAGCACGGGCCGGCCGCCCACAGGAGACGGGACTCTGCAATTCGACATGATCCATCTCTCGGATTATATGGATGAATACATCAGCCCCCAGTTCCCCTTTGGATTTGGCCTGAGCTACACGCGCTTCGCCTACGCGGATTTAGAGGTCGTCACCCCCACTCTGGGCGTGGACGCCGCTTTGGTAGTTGAGGCCGCCATCACCAACACCGGTGAGCGGGCCGGAGAGGAAATTGTGCAGCTTTATGTGCGCGACCTGGCAGGGGAAGTCACCCGCCCGGTGAAGGAACTCAAGGGCTTCCAGAAAATCTCCTTGGATCCCGGAGAATCGCAAACCGTGCGCTTCGAAGTCCCGGCCCGCGAGTTGGGCTTCCACGGCTTGGATATGAGCTACAAGGTGGAGCCGGGGGATTTCAAGGTTTGGGTTGGCCCCAACGCGGCGGAGGGCTTGGAGGGGGAATTTGCTATAGAACGCGGATGACACGGATCGGGCGGATGAACGCGGATTTTTTGTTGGGTGGTTGGGCGAGGTGCGGGGTAGGAGGGGCGAGTTAGGGGTTGCGAGTTAGGAGGTGCGGGTGCGTCTCCTCCGCTTAGGTCAATCCAAAGGCTGAGTGTTGATGAACCTCACTTTGACCAGATTTCTAGAGTCAGACTTAAATCAATTGGATGCCTGGTGCAAAAATATTCAAGCGGACCAATTTATGTCCAGAGTCACTCCTCGACGATTCAAAAGAGGAAGTAGTGTACAAAACGACTTGTGGGATTGGTACGTCATTAAGCACCACGGCCAATCCATTGGCACAGTGTGGTTAGAAAAAAATGAAGTAGAGTCTGATATGGCGACATTGGGAATTCTTCTAGGCTCGTTCAAATTTTTTGGCCAGGGTATGGGTGTAAGAGCTATTTTACTTGCCATTGAAACTTCGCAGAGAACACTTGGATACAAAAAGGTTCGGCTGAACGTAAGAAAATCAAATCCGCGAGCCATTTCCTGTTATAAAAAGTGTGGGTTTTCAATAGTTCGAGAAGACGTTAAAATCAACCAGGAACAGGAGGAAATCTCATTTTATAGAATGCAACGTGATGTTTAAAACCCAGACTTCCGAAGTCTCGGAGACTTCGGAAGTCTATGTTGCGAAAAAGCCTTGTAAAACCATCGAGGTAAACCATGAGTAAAGATAATCCCGAAATGACCGCAAATGATGTCATAGAAATTGTGCGGCTTTTCAACCAAAATGACATTGAAGTCATTATCGACGGGGGATGGGGTGTGGACGCCTTACTAGGGGAACAAACGCGCCCCCACGAAGATTTAGACGTGGCTGTAGCGCATAAAGACGTGGGCAAAATTCGGGCATTGCTAGAAGAAAGAGGGTATAAAGATGTACCGCGTGATGATACCTGGGAGTGCAACTTTGTTCTCGGCGATGATGAGGGGCGCTTAGTAGATATCCATTCCTGCACCTTTGACGAGGAGGGCAATAATATCTTCGGGGTCAAGTATCCGCTTGATTCCTTGAAAGGCGCCGGCGTCATCAACGGGCATCCTGTCAGGTGCATTCCCCCGCAGTGGCTGGTGGATTTTCATACCGGATATGAGCTTGATGAAAACGATTATCATGATGTCAAGTTGCTTTGCCAGAAATTTGAAATCAAAATGCCCGAAGAATATGATGAATTCTAGCTACTGGACACTTTGGTAAAAGTAAAAAACATAGAACGCAGATGCGCCAGAAATACATTGGCGTTGCGGATGCGGCGGATAAGCGCGGATTAAAAACTTTAAAAATGGTTTCATCCGCGTAAATCTGCCTAATCT
>DAOUWT010000262.1 GCA_030666985.1 Chloroflexota bacterium | reverse complement strand
TTAGGAGACTTTGGGCTTTTTTAGATAACACAGGATGGCTGCTTTCCCCAGCCTTCCGCTTTTTTCGATTCCTGCGCTACAGCAGGGTGAGCTTTTATATTTTTTTTACGATTTTTACACCGCTTTTGGCGAAACTAAAGGATGTTATTACGAAGGGCTTCTTGAATCAACCGAATGGCATCACCATTGCCACGCATGTAATCAATATAAACTGTCGTATCAAATAAATATTTGCTTTCTGGGTCTTTAGATAACATCATTCAACCGTGTATCCCAACTAGCTCTCACATTATCTAGCCAATCATCATTTATATCATCTCGGTTTGCCCATTTTCCAGCCAATGACAAAATGGATTGAGTTAATTCATCTCTTGTCATAGCAGCAACCTCAGGGTCATCACTATAATTTTTGCCTACAGGTGATGTTTCCAACTGGTTTTGCAGGAGGAAATCATCAGAAGTGATGGTATATTCTACAGCATATACCTCTTGAATTTTCTTGTCATCAGACATATTTTTCTCCTTTGAGCTTGTCCTAACTTCATTATTGCACTTCAATTCGTTGGCGTCAAGACGCAAAAGCCTGGTACTGTTGAAAACAGCGCCAGGCTTTTATCGTATTTATCTTATATCCTCACGTTTCACGTCTTCACGCTTCACGTTATCTCTATCCCGCCGGAACAAAATACACATCCGTTGGTTTGAGCTTGGAGTTGCGGAGGAACTTTGGCACAATTTCCATCCCAATCCAGTCCAGAGTAGCCTCCATGGGATCAACTCCCACGAGGCGGCTGAGGAGGAGAGTATCTACTCCCTCGAATTCGACCTGAACGAGCACAAAGGGTGTCTCGGCCAGGAATTCTTCAGACCCAAAGTGGCAGACGGTGAAAGCGTGTACTTCGGCGCGGCGGTCGGTGATGTCAATCCAGTTGGTCTCGTCGCCGGTGTACATATCGTTCCCACGCGGGGTGGCGTAGGTGTAGCCTGTTTCGGGGTCTTGGCTGGCGAGCAATTTTTTATTTGTTAACCCGGCGAACCAGGGGCTGTCTTGAGCGTAAGAGTGTAGATAAGTGATGCTATAAGGCTGCTCAATCTGAATGGGCGTCATTTGCTTCAGCCATTCCAGAGCCTCAGGGGTGAGTTCTTTGGGGAAGGGGACATTGTGGACGATGTAGCCCCCCAGGGTTTCGGCGCGTTTATTTGGTAGCATAGTCATTGGGAATACTCCTTATTTTGTTTTCCATGATCGAGTCGGAAACGTTCCAGCGGTGCTAGTACACGGCGGTGGAAGTCATTCAGCCGATTTATGCTGTGAAGTACTAGTAACGGGCAATTAACACTTTCTCAAGAAGTTCAGCAATTCTCGGAATGGTTGGGGGACGAATACTTACATGCTTTCTAGGATTGTCAACAGGATGCAAATGCCAATTATGACGATTATCGAAATCAATCCCCCATATTCGTTGCTTCTTTTCAATTAAGGCGAAAGCCATTGTGCCTGTGATTTCATTGAAATAGAAACGTAGGAAAATATCGTCTTTGAGATAAGCATAGCCATCAACTACCGGGCCTTCCGTCTGCAAAGAGACTCTTTCGAAATATTCGATTTTCGCTAAGGCCGTTAGAAACTCATTGGCAAATTCTTTTACGTCCATTGAGATCTCAGATCTGTATAATGATCAAGAAGTGTCTCGATTTTTTCCCATTCCCAATAATCACTTTCAACCTCATAATCGTATGAGTCTTGATTCAAAGTTCCGTCTTTGAATTCTTCCGAAAACTCTGTAAATGTCATGCCCCATTTTTCTTCGAATGCCTTAGTGCGCTCTTTGAGAGCGGATATCTTCATAATAAGATAATCTGATAGTACCCTCCACAAGGCGGTTTCTAGATTAGGCGTTTCAGTAACTTGTGTGAGAAGGGCTCCCATACGAGGGGATATAGGAAATGTTGAGGTTAGTGTACTCATATTTTACCTTTTTGAGCCAGATAATTTTTGTCCATAGCACCATTTTACCAGAAAATGATATCTGACAACATTTTCGCGCACTTCGCGCACATAGGTTATCTTATTCTTTCTCTAAGATGCTCACAGTCACATAAGTTCCGGTGCCGGCGTGGGAATGGATGGCGCCGCGTTTGGCATTCTTGATTTGCAAGGTGTCGTCTTCGAAATGCTTGCCAATGGCGCCTTGTAGCTGCCATATAGCAAAGACGGCTTGCATCAAACCGGTCGCACCAACGGGATGCCCGCAAGCGATCAGTCCCCCAGAGGGGTTAACGGCGCAGGCCGATTTTTCGGGGAGTTCCATGCCGTAGTCCACATTGGGGAGGAAAGCCTTGCCCGAAGCGGCAAAGGGGCCGCCCTCACCATACCGGCACAGGCCCAAATCCTCGTAGGTTTGAATCTCGCTGGAGGTATAGGCATCGTGGAGTTCAACGAAGTCCAGTTCCTCGAGCGGGTCATAAATCCCCGCGTGTTCGTAAGCCTGATTTCCGGCGGTGCGCCCAGCCCTAAAGGAATGCACGCCCGGATAGCGGGTACCGCGACCCCAAAGGTCTTTGTAATAGGCTGCGGTATCATCGGAATCTTTCTCCTGTGGGGTGGCGTAGTTCTCCATGAAGAAATCATAATCCACATGGGGGCGGTCGGCCATGCGCATGGCGTCGGTGCCGCGCCCAATCCCGGTCACTTTCACCAGGGGGCGGGGAATCACGGCTCCGGCGGCTTCTAGCTTTTTGATGCCCTCTTCGGAGGCCAAAATTGTGCTGGCGGCCCCATCGGACATGACACAAATATCCAAACGGGTTAGAGGCCAAGCCACCATGACAGAATTGCGCACATCCTCAATCGTGTAGCGGTTGCGCTTTTGAGCGTAAGGATTGTGGTAAGCGTTGATGTGATTCTTCACGCTCACGTGCGCCATTTGCTCAACCGTTGTCCCGTATTCTTTCATGTGGCGGGTGACCATCATGGCGTAATACCCAGAGTAGAAACCTCCCACCGGGTAATCTGTGGAAACGTCGGAAGCCAGAGCGATGAATTCGTTCCCCTTCCAGGTTTCAACGTGGCTCATGGTTTCAAACCCATAGCCTACCCCAACGTCCATGTGACCGCTGGCAATAGATTTCCACACTTCCTGGAAACAAATTCCTCCCGTTGCCCCGCCGCCCTCCACGCGGTGGCTGGGTTTGGGCAGCAGGCCCAGATAATCTTGTCCCATTATGGCGGCCATGAGCTGGCGGCTGAAATGGTCAGAGAAATAGGAGGCTACGGAGCCATCGACAATTTCGGTGAAGGTTGGAAAATCCAACCCCAAGTCGGCGATGGCGTAGTCGTAGGACTCTTTTATGAGGGCGGGAAAAGTTTTGTCAGGGCGAGCCTTGGCAAATTTCGAGACTCCTCCTGAGATTGCGTAAACGGGTCGCATACTATTCACTCCTTTCGTCTTGTTCAAGACGGTAGATGGGGGGGATGGAGGGGGGTGGGTTAACGCTGAGGGGTTGGTTTTGCGCATCCGCGAGGTGGGACGCTGACCAATCCCCCAAAGGTTTTGCTTAAAGTTGCGCTAAATATGCTAATAATGCGCTAAACAAATATAATACTATCATGGGGGCCATGGCAATTAGCATGTTGATTGGGTCTGGCGTGGGGGTAGCAATTGCGGCAACCACGGCTATGGCTACGACTGCTATGCGCCACTGGGAGATGAGGGTTTTGGCCTTGATCCATCCCAGTTTGGCGAGGACGAAGATGACGAGCGGGAACTCGAATGTGGCTCCGATCCAAAACATGAGACCGGTTACAAAGCGCACGTAGGAGGCGGGGCGGGGGGGGGGTTGGAGGCCCATGAAGTTCATTAGAACTTTCAGGGCGGGGGGGAGCATGATGTAGAAGGCGAAGGCCATTCCTCCCGCAAAGAGGAGGGTGGCGAGGGGGATAAATACCAGTCCCCAGAGACGTGGTTTGGTTTTTAGGCCCGGGGCCACGAAGAGCCACATTTCGAGGGTGATGCAGGGGAGGGTGATGGTGAAGCCGGTCAGGAGGGCTACGCGCATGACGACGCTCATGGGTTCGG
>DAOUWT010000099.1 GCA_030666985.1 Chloroflexota bacterium | reverse complement strand
TTGGGGAGATGCTAAATTAGCTGAAATTGCCCAGAAATGCCAACAGAAGAATTACAATTTAGCAGTTAGTAACCCTTGTTTTGAATTGTGGTTATTATTGCATTTGAGGTCACTGGATGAGTATTCCCAAGAAACCTTAAATGAATTTTTAGAGAATCCTAGAATTGGAAGAGAACGTAAGCGTTTAGGTATGGAATTGCTCAAAATACTGGGGAAATACAACAAGAGCAATTTGAATGTTGATCAATTTCTGCCATTTGTTAAGCAGGCTATCCAACGAGCGCGAGAATTAGATACATGCCCAAGTGATAGATGGCCTAATGATTTGGGATCCAGGGTTTACTTGTTGGCTGAAAAAATAATCGCTCGTTGAAATTATCTAGGTCTTTGGGGGTGTCCACAATAAATCGCGGGAGAAGGCCCACACCGCCAATCCCAGCCCCACGCCGAACCACAGGGTGGCAAAACGGATGAGCAGGGTCGCTGCGGAGGCGGTTTCCCCGTTCAGGGTCAGCAGGAGGGCCAGCATCCCGGCGATAGAGGCCTCGGATGCGCCCAATCCCCCCGGCAGGGCTGACACGGCCCCTATCACGGTTGAGAAGGCGAGCACGAAGACGGCGATGGATAGCGTCTCCCAGCCGGGCGGCACGCCCAACCCCACCAGAATCACGTACAGGCCCACTCCCTCCCCCAGCCAGGAAATTGTCCCCAAGCTAACCGCTGTTATTATGGCCCGGGGGCGGAAGAGGATGTAGCTGCCTTCGTAGAATTCACGCAAAGGTTTAGCAAAACGCTTCACGAGTGGCACGGCCTCCCCCCAGGTGAGGAGTCTATCCGCCAAAGGCCGAAGTTGAGAGATGACGATGAGGGTTAGCAATATCCCCAAGATGGCAGCAAAGGCAGGCCAGTAGCGCGGGTAGGCAATTACTCCCAGGGTGGAAAGGGTTAGCACGCCCAGGCCATCGCTGATGCGCTCTGCTAAGACCACGGAGATGCCGCGCGCGGCGGGGAGGCCAGTCTCACGCTCCAGCCAGACGGCTTTGAGGGCTTCGCCGACTTTTCCGGGTGTGACGGCCAATGGGAAACCGGCTACAAAGAGGTGTGCGCTGCGGAGGATGGAGAAGTTTTCGACGCCGATTATGCCCAGGTAATAGTGCCATTTGAAAAAGCGCAGCAGGTAGTTGAAGAGGGTTAGGAGCAGTACCAGGGGGTACAACTTCCAGGGAAAGGCGAGAACTAGGTCGCCCACTTGCCGGATGTCGCCGATTAGGATTAGTACCAAAAATACCAGGAATCCGAATAAGAGTCCTGGTATTAGGCGGCGGAGGATGGGTTTGGATTTCATAGTGATGCGTGAACGTGATGCGTGAAGACGTGATGCGTGAGGACGTGATGCGTGAGGCGTGAGGTCACGTTTTACGTTTCACGTTTCACTCTTCACTTTTTCCTCGTCTAAAAAGTCGGCCCAATCCCATCATGGTGGCAACAATTATGGTCAATCCCACGATGGCTTGGAGCACGGTTTTAGTCTCCATGCCGGGCAGGACTACTTCTCCATCTCCGTAGTTTTTGAATTTTTGTCCCCATTCAGTTTCTAAAGCTTTCTCTACCCGTGGGCGTCCCACAAAGGGATACCAATAGACGTTGTGGAAAAAGTTGCTGGCGAAATATGACCAGGGGGTTATGGGGCTTCGCAAGAGCACTTTTTCGAGCGGCTTGAGGGGGCCGTGGTAGATGGCTTTTTGCCCTCGGCTGGCAAGGGTGTCGGTTTGCTCAAAGTTCCACGGTTTTTCTTCCTCAATGTCGTAGCCGAGTATCTCAATGTCGCGTGGATTGCCAATGCCCAATCCATGCTCGTGTGCCAGGCGGATGAAGCGCAGGCTCATGGGATCGAAGCCCTGGAGTTTGGCGGAAACGGCGTCGATGGCAACTTGGTCGGCGGAGGCGAGGAGGATGTTCTTCTCGTGCCAGCGCATGGCTCGCGGGCCGGGGCCGTCGCCCGCGAAGGTGCCGTCCATGACCGCGAAGACGCCGGGGTGTATCTCCTGCTGGATGGCTAGGAGGTCAACGAGGGTTTGGTGGATCACGGCGTGAGTCCAGTGGCGGTCGCGGTGCAGTAATCCGCCGAAAGCGTTTTTCATCGCTCCCGTGATGGTGGTGAAGACGTGGGTTTTCACGGTGGGCAATTGGATGATGTTCATTCCTAGGAGTGCCTTGGGTATGAAAACGCCATCGGGATAAACCTTGTCGAGTACTAAGTAGTCATGATTCTTAGGATAGAATTCAATCCATTCGAAATCTTGATTATAAAGATAGAGACAGGGCACGTCGTACTTGTCGGTGACGAATTTGTGCTTGTTGTTGCGTTCGCCATCGGAGGTATCAACGACGACGGTGTCGTTGTGGACTCCCACCAGGTCTTTGTATCCTAATTCTTGGAGGGTTTGGATGACGCCCTCTAATTGCCAGGGAGTGGTGGAGCAAGCGGGATACCAGGTCTGCCAGGAGATGTTGATCTTCAGGCCGGTTTGATGCTCCTTGGGGAGCACCTGTTCGACGCCGGCTAGTTTCATTAGGCGGTTAATATCTTCTAGAACAGTTTCGGGGGATGTTTTGAGAACGGCAACTTTGCCTTTTCCGTGGAAGTCAGTCATAGTAATTTCTCCTTTTTATAGTTTCTGTGATCTTTTATTTATGAGGTCTATGAGCATAAAGACACCGATTAAGCACAATATCAAAAAAGCCAGCAGGGTTTTCGTGATGATGAATACACAACCTGTGAGAAAGCCAAAGACGAAATAAATTATCGCTAGCCCCATCCTGCCGCTTGGCCAGCGGGGCTTATCTTTTCTCCAACCTATCCACCAGATTATGACCACGACAATCGCTCCAGAATTATAGAGGTTTTTGTCGCTAAACCATCCAGCGATAAGCAGCCACTCGGTGAGAATGATTGCGCTGATGTGTAGTCCCATAGTTTTTCCTTCTAGTGCTTCACGGCGGAAGTCCTTTCACGGTTAATTTGCTCTATAGGGATCGCCAGATCCCGCCTGAAACGGTGATAGCCCTAGCAGCCAGCTTTAGCTCAGGATCTGGCGATCCTTCGCGAGCGTGAAAAACCCTCGACGGATTTCCGCGCAGGTTGCAACGCGCCCTAGTCGCAGTGCAGCTTGGTCTCAGTGCCAAGAATAATTGCAAATTTACCGGGAATGACGTTTGCACCTTGAAGTTTCAAGTAAACACAATTATACTTCAAATGGGAAAGCTTTCAAATAGGATATTTTTTCATATTTGCGCAAAGCAGCTTTTAACGTTACAATCCTGTTATGGAAAACCTCATGAAATTCTGGCGCGAAAATCCTTTTGTGCGTATACTTATGGCAGGCTGTGTGGTTTTGGTGAGCTTCTTAGTTGTCAGAAACCCATGGCAGGGGAGCGGTCTTTTTGCAGGGATGATGCGGCTGGTTGTTGAGCTCATCATTTTTGGAGGTCTAACGGTACTCCTCATTGCTCTATTTCTAGGCCTTTTTTCTTGTTTTGTCTTACCTATTCAAGGGATAAGAGAGTTTCTTCAGGTTTGGGGGCGGTTAGGGCTGTTTACGATAGGGGGGCATGGTCAAGCTATTTGGGTAAGAGACGGGAGTGTGGAAGATAGTGACCGGAACGCTGGCAATTGGCGTCATCCTTCTGACCTTTCTTCTGGTACTCGGCCGGGGGTATTGATCTTGGATGCGGCCAGTGGCGCTCAACTTCGGACGTCAAAGAATTTCACACGCACTGTTGGGCCAGGGTTGACGTTCATACGCAAGAGGGAGTATCTAGCGGGAATGGTGTTCTTAGGACGCCGAGTCAGTTTTCCCCCCCTGCGCCCTTCGAATGACGAAGAGCCTTTTGCTCCCCAAGGGGAAAAGGAGGCGGATGATGAATATCAAGAGCGAATTGAGCGACGAAAGGGCGTGAGCGGTTACACACGGGATGGGGTGGAAACACTTGCTACCATGTTGGTGGGTTTTCGACTTGATTCTGATTTGTCACGCAGAGATGTTGACCCCGGGGACGATATTGTTTCTAAAACCCTTTTCAAATATAACCCAGTAGCTGTCTGTCGGGCAGTAAATGCAGAAGCAATAAATAGTGAGGCCCAGAACTTTTTCGGGAGCGATCGGCATATTCCCTGGGACGATCTCCCCGGTTATCTGGTGGTTGATTTGTGGCGGGAGTATTTGCGGAAATTTACCCTCACAGAGCTTTTCAGTGAGTTCCCA
Organism: Chloroflexota bacterium; assembly: GCA_030666985.1. Lineage (GTDB taxonomy): Bacteria > Chloroflexota > Anaerolineae > Anaerolineales > UBA11858 > B10-G9. Next base: position 4,043 of record DAOUWT010000099.1, on the reverse strand, counting down.
GAAGGGCGTGATTTTGCGGGGATGACGGCCTTGGAAGTGATCCGGGAACGAGTAAGAGCACGCTTGACCCAGCCCACCGACGTAGTCCTAGATATCTATGGGAATGTCATCCAGCAGCGTGCCCCCAGCCGTGAATATCACCTTTTGCGTAATTGGGGGATTAAGGTGTTATTTGTTCCTATCCGAAACCCCCAGTTTTCCTCTGGTGTAGAACAAACTTTAGTCGAGAAATGGTTCTCGTTCTGGAAATGGCGGGCAGAAGATGAGCAGAAATTTATCGAACGGAAGCGAAAATACATGTGCCGAAAAGGGCGCATCCAAGCTTTGTCAGTTTATGTAGATATTCTTCTTCAAAAAGCTTTATATAGTTTACCTGTTGATTTTAAGGAACGGAAAAATCTTGACCAGATGATAGAGCTTCTTTCCGTTCTACTAGATGCTACAAAACAGCTTTGCATTTCTGATACTGAGTTGCAGCGTGTCGTAGAGGATGAAGAGGCACAGATTGTGAAGGTAATTGACTGGTTGAACTGGCTGCGAGACGAACTCAACACGCAACACGTAACACGCAACACGTAACACGCAACACGAGATAGTTATTACCCAATATGGACATACAAGACCAACAAGACCTGAACTTTCTTGAATTTGCAATTGCAGATTTAAGAAAAATGAGAGAATGGCTTATCTCCAAAATCACATCTTTCCTGACCTGGGAGGATGATAAGCTCTTTGGGGTTATAAGGCGATGGGTACTGATTCTGCTGTTTGCTGTACTTTGGGCTACATACGCATTTTTTATCGCAATGATGGGGCAGAAAGAAATTCGTTTTGAAATACGTTCTCTTCAAACCTATATGGGATTTTCAGGATATGTACTCTCGGCTGAAGTTGGGCTAGGAGAGATAAATAGTACAATAGATTGCCTTCAGTATGCCTTGATCATTGAAGAAGGGCAAGAACCTTTGAATATAAGCCTAAAGGAAAGATTGTTTTATTGCTATCAAATACAAATCGCTGAGACTGCCAAAAAACAAAAAGAAGAAGAGATTATTATTGGTGAGGGAGATGATGCTACCAAAAAAACTGTTGTAACAGTCAATCCTGATACAATAGTTTTGTTTGAGCCTGACTTTATGACAAGCCCCTTTCGGTGGCTTTTCGCGCCTGAAGTTCTTCAGTGGGTAATGATTGTCGCCTTTACGTTTTGGACCGGGTTTCAAATAGCAGCTCTTTATGTTAATTTTATTTTCGAACTAGATGATATCCCTTCCTCTGGACGCTTTCTTTTGCAATACGCCTTTGGGAGCCGGTATCCAACACTACGTATTCGAGAAGGCGCGGTAGTCCCAGTAGACGAGAACAAGTTCGTGGCCCGGGTAGGCGGCCCTGGGCGGTTGCAAATTGACTATGATTCTGTTGCTGTCCTAGAGAAAATTGACGGAAGTTCCAAAGTTTCAGGATGCACTTCTTGCCGTAAATGGAAGTTTATGTGTCTGCTCCCCTTCGAGCGTTTACGGATTGCTCTTCCAACTCGTGAGCAACACATGAATATCTCCCTTGACCACAGAACTAGAGAAGGCATACCCATTGGCATACGTAATATAGAAGCACGCTTCAGTATCTCTCGGGATGGTCAAGTGGGCACGCGGGAAAATCCTTCTGCCTTCGATCCGGAAGCCGTTCGCAGCTTGGTTTATGACTGGGGACATACTGTTAAGCTTCGTTTTAAAAACCTGGTGGAATATCAATTACGTCTCCGGCTTTTGGAGCGCACATTTACGGAGCTTTTCGCCGTGATTGGTTCCCCAGACCGGGAGCTTATCAGGCAGAATGAAATTGAACTCCGCGAACTTGCCATTCGACAAGGCGGGATCAAATTGAAACCGGTTGATGTTGCCGGAGTCCCCCCGCCTCATACGCGGCCAGAAATCACCAGCTTATTCTTCGAACGCAGGCACTTCCCTCTGGATATCCAATGGATCAATGTGGGCACTTGGTACCTTCCCTCTGAATTATTGACAAAACGCCACGAAGAGGCCTGGCAGATCACACATGACAATCTGACCCTGGGCAAGAAGCCGGTTCTAAAGGCCCTCAGGCGCAGAGCTTATCGAGAAGGATTACGTGATTTGATCCAAGACGTCCCCATCCAAAAGTTCCAGCGCTACCAGGAACAGGGAGAGTCAGCCCCTTACATAGTCAAACTATTGTTGGTAGATTATCGAAATCGCTTGGTGGAAATACAGAAAGTTTTGCGATACCAGACGGAAATGGAAATTCGCCCTTCGGTATCAGCAGATAAACTAGAAGAGCTAATAAATATCGTAAATGAACTATTAGAAGATTTTGATCCTTGGGTACCGATATTCAATTTTTAAATGCTAAGTACCTGAGCAGAAATTTCCCAACATGTCAAAATGAACCAAGCCAGAGTTTCCATGCTCACGCTTGCAAACATGCAGACATGCAGACATGCAAACCTTTTATTCGCAGTACCGCAAAAGTCACCCGGGAATGGCAAATGCACCGTGAAACGTGAGGCGTAAAACGTGAAGACCTCAATATAAACACGTTACGTTTCACGCTTTCACGTTTCACGAGGTGTAAGCATCCTGTCGACTTTTGCGGTATTGCCTTTATTTACCTAATGGAGTAAACCATGCAAACCTTCTCCTATTCCAAAGAAGTATCGCGTGCTAAGCGTGATCAAAAACCCATCGTCGCCCTAGAAACTACCGTTATTACCCACGGCCTGCCGTACCCAGCAAACATAAAATTGGCGCGAGATATGGAGAAACAAGTTCGAGATGGAGGAGCCGTTCCGGCAACAGTGGGCGTGGTGGATGGTAAAATCTGCCTGGGGCTAGAAGCGGAGCAATTGGGGGCCTTGGCCCAGGGGGAGGGCCTTCTCAAGATCAGCCGGCGCGATTTTTCAGGGGCGTTAGCCAAAAACCAGAGTGGAGGCACCACAGTGGCGGGAACACTGACAGTCTTGGCACAGGCCGGGATACGCATTTTCGCCACAGGGGGGATTGGAGGCGTACACAGGGGGGCACCCTTCGACATCTCGGCCGATTTGCCCACCCTGGGGCTTTCCCCGGCCGTGGTAGTCTGCGCCGGCGCGAAGGCAATCCTAGATTTACCAGCCACCCTGGAATACTTAGAAACTATATCTGTCCCCGTGGTGGGCTACCAAACCGATGAGTTCCCCGCCTTCTACTCCTGCACCAGCGGATTTCAAGTCAGCGTGCGGGCCGACAGCGCCGCCGAGGTGGCCGAGATTGCCCGGGCACATTGGGATATGGGAATACAGACTGCCATCCTAGTGGTTGTTCCCCCTCCTGCACAAGACGCCCTTCCTCAAAAAGCTGTGGATAAAGCCATTACTCAAGCCTTAGAAGAAGCCCAAATCCAGAATATCCGTGGCCAGCAAGTAACACCTTTCTTGTTGAACCGCGTCAGCGAATTGACCAAAAAAGCCAGCCTAAAAGCAAACCTGAGTTTATTGCTCAACAACGCTCGCGTGGCGGCCAAAGTTGCCGTAGCATTTGGAAATTAAGCCTCAAAACCAATTATTTACCACGCTCGAGGGGGAACGTCATACAGGCCGCCTCTTATAATGGCCGCGCTTACTTATTTACCACGCTCGAGGAGGAACGTCATACAGGCCGCCTCTTATAATGGCCGCGCTTACTTATTTACCACGCTCGAGGGGGAACGTCAGTTCTCCCGGATTAGGTTGCCGTAGCCACGGGAGATTAGGGTTAGAGGCGCAAGCAGCGTGATTATTCAGCCCTCGTGGATTTTTTGGGGGGAGGGCGCCACGCGGGGGCGTGAGACCAATCCCCAAGCCTAGCCCCACGCACAAGCGCGGACAAACCCTGGGGCCTGGCGCCACGCCGGGGCGAGGCTTTACCAATCCCCAGCCGCTTGCGCTCCCACCAATCTCCAACATTGCAAACTCTATGGGATAGCGAAGGTTTGCAACCGAGCGCAGTCGGAGACACGCAACACTCATCACGCACCACAGAACGTGTGTG
>DAOUWT010000332.1 GCA_030666985.1 Chloroflexota bacterium | reverse complement strand
TTTTCCACCTCTACTTTGACTGCGCACACTTTATACTCCGGCATCCCGCTTGCGGGGTCCAACACGGGATTGGTTAGCTTATTGGCGCACGATTCGGCAAAGTGGAAAGTAATAAACACCAGTCCATCCGGAACCTCGTCAGTTATCCAGGCTTTCGCTTCGATACTGCCGCGCCGGGTCGTTAAACTAACCTTATCTCCATTTTTGATTTTCTCTGCAGCGGCATCTTTGGGGCTAATTTGGCAGAAGTTATTTGGTAATTCATCATCCAGCTTTGGAGTCCTGCGGGTCATTGTACCGGTATGATAATGGAAGATACTTCTTCCAGTTGTGAGAAAATAGGGATAATCATCATCAGGCATTTCCGCGGGAGGTTTGTAGTCTACTGTTTGAAGGTGACCTAAGCCATCTGGTGTGTTGAACTTCTCTGTAAAAAAAGTGGGGGTGCCTGGATGATCCTCTGTGGGACAAGGCCATTGAATGCCGCCTACAGTTTCATCAAGTCTTTCGTAGGTTATCCCTTTGTAAAATGGGACACACCTTCTTATGTCCTCGAATATTTCCCTTGGAGATGAGAAGCCGAATTTGTCTTCGTAGCCCATCCTTTCCGCTAGTTGACATATAATCCACCAATCGGGCTTTGCCTCGCCGGGAGGGTCTATTAGCTTATCTATTTTTTGCACCCTCCTGTCGACGTAAGCATGGGTCCCGGTCCTTTCGACCCAGGTTGCCGCCGGTAATACCACATCCGCTATTTGGGCTGTCTCGGTGAGGAATATATCTTGAACTACCAGAAGTTCTTTCTCCTCGAGATGCTTTCGTACGTTATTAACGTCTGGGGCTGCCATCAGTGGATTCGTTCCCACTACATAAAGGTAATTGACATTCTGAATCATTTTTGTGTACGGATATCCTGGTTTTGATGGAAGGTTTTCTACACCCCAGAGTACCTCGAACTTCTTGGCTGCACCTGTGCCTACTCTTTGGAAGCCAGGGTAGAACACATTTAGGCAGCCCATGTCACCAACCCCTTCGCCGTTGATTTGACCGCGAGTTGGACTAGGCCCCGTGCCCGGTCTTCCATATTGACCGGTCAACAATGCTAGAGTAGCGAGAGCCTTTACATTATCTGCTCCCTTCGAATGCTGATTGAGCCCCTGGTTGTATAGCACACAGCCAGTGTCAGCTTCAGCAAAACACCTGGCCGCATCCTCAAGTTTTTTTATTGGCACTCCAGAAATCGCTTCCATCTCTTTTAAATCTAGAGAAGCAAGGTGCTGGCGCAGTTCTTCAATCCCTATTGTCCTGGAATCTGTAAATTTTTTATCTTCTAAGCCCTCTTCGAGTATGATTTTCATCACAGAATTGAGTACGGCTATGTCTGTTCCCGATTTCAATTGGAGGTGGATGTCACCAATATCTTTTGCGGTTACTGTATTCTGCGGATCCAAAACGATTATCTTGGCACCTTTCTCTTTGGCTCTTAGTACTCTCTTAGCCATTAGAGGAAAAGTTTCTTTAATATTGAGGCCAACAAGAAAGATGCAATCCGCTTTTTCGATATCGAGCTGGGAGATCGGCATAACACCAGAGCCAACTGTTGGACCGAGACCAGCTGCCGAGGGAGCGTGACACAATCGGCCGCAGTACTCTACGTTGTTGGTTCCCATAACCACCCGTGTAAATTTTTGGAGCACATACGCATCTTCGTTCGTGTTCTTGCCCGAAGCAAGTAAGCCGAAATCGTCCGGATCTGCCTCTTTGAGTTTAGCGGTGATGAAATCGAAAGCTTCATCCCAGGTGCTCTCTTCTAATTTGCCGTTTTTTCTTATCAGAGGGGTTTTCAGCCTATCATCCGCATAGATGAATTGGTATGCGTTTCTTCCCTTAGGGCAATTCCCGCCTTCATTTATCGGATGTTCATTCCATGGCTCCTGCCCGATGATTTTTCCATCCTTTATTACAAGGTAAAGCCCACAGCCGCAGCTACAATATGGGCATATAGTTTGTTCATACTTAATCATGCGATGACCTTCCTCAGAGAACTTGGGCCGAGCTCTTTGATCTGTTCTACAAAGTCATCAACTACTTCAGCGAATTTTTTCCCCTCGCCAGCCGACACCCATTCCAATCGTAGTCTATCAGGCTCTATCCCTATAATTTCTAGCAGCTTTTTTAGCATCATGACTCTCCTCCGAGTGTAAAGGTTGCCAGTGTCATAATGGCATTCACCGGGATGACAGCCTGCTATCAAGACTCCATCTGCTCCTGATAATATTGCTTTGATCACCATAGATGGATCTACGCGGCTTGAGCACATCACCCGAATGGGATGTACATTCGATGCGTATTCTAGGCGGGTAGTCCCAGCCAAGTCACTTGCGCGGTAGGAACACCAGTTGCACAAAAAACCAATGATGACAGGTTCAAACCGTTTGTCCATTTTTATTCTCCTGTAATGCGAATTTGTCAGGTAGTGCAAGTATATTGGCGTTAAAGTGAGTTGGCAAGTGACAACAATCACAATTAACTCTTTTTGGTATCATCCAAATTAATGTGATTAAATGAGGGGGGTGAATGGCGCTGACCAATTCATCCGAATCGGTATCTTTGAGCAAGTAACCGGAGGCTCCGGCAGCCAGTGCCCGGCAGATATATTCTTCGCTTTCGTGTTGAGTCAGGATCAAGATGTGGGTGCGGCGTGTCTCACGCCGGATTTGTTCGGTAGCATGGATGCCGTTGGGCAATGGCATGGCAATATCTATCAATACCATGTCAGGTTTGAGTTGGCGGACGAGTTCTACGGCCTGGCGGCTATTATCCGCCTCGGCAACCACTTCAAAATCGGTTTGGCGCGCCAAAAGGGAGCGAATCCCATCTCTGGAATGGTGTAGTCACCCACCAGCAGAACGCGAGTTTTATCTATACGTCTTTGAGCAAAAACCGGCCTTACCCAGGAGATGTGCTAGCCTGGGAAAACCCGGTTTTTATATCAGTGGATAGTGCTGCTCAATCTATTTGGTAGTGAAAACCAATGATTCGGTGCGGGTGTCGCGC
>DAOUWT010000374.1 GCA_030666985.1 Chloroflexota bacterium | reverse complement strand
GGTCATGCCTCCTGAAGGAGCTTCTTCCCACATGCCTCCAATCACCATGGGATCGAAGAAGAAGCGGTATTGAGAGGCGGCTTTTGCGCTAACTTCGTGCCCCGTCCCTTGGCCGAAACGGGAGAGGAGAAAGGCCCCCGCCGTGTCAAATGAGACGACTACGGCAGCGCAGCGAGAAAAATCATTCACTTGGGGGTTGTATACAAGCTCCCAGGCAATGTCTTGCGCCGTTCGTTCCCAAGAAAGCCCCTGACTTATCTGGACTTCAGTCTGCCGTAAATCTTGAGCGGTTGTGACCACAATCAAACGCTCTGCGTGATGGTCTTGCAAATAATCCCATAAAGCTCCCTGAGCAACGGGGCGGGCCATTTTTAACAATACCCAAGGTTTAGATTCTCTTGACGTCAACGCCTTGGGCCATAGATCACGGCAATTTCGAAAACCATATCCCTCGTCGTTAAGAATTATCAGGTCAGCGTCTGGGGGATCGTTTTCTACTTGATTCCAATCTCCAAACTCAGGTGCATTTTCTGAGCGTCGGTCTAATCCCAGGTGACTGGTTATTCGCCAAACACGTTCTCCTTTTTCCTCGAATGGCGACCAGAGGGCGTAAGCGTGATGAAAACGGTTGTCGCTGGGGAAAGTATTATCCGTGGGGGGATGGATTTGGAAAAGATCATATTCAGTTTCTTGCGAAGGGTTGCCTATTATGCTGCCAATTAAATCGGCCAGGAGAAAAGCTCCCCCTTTTTGCTCATAAGCCCTGGCCCACGCATCCCTAGAAAAATCATATCCCCGAGAGCCTAAGCCTTGTTGACTTGCTATATTCCAATCTATGGCAACATCGCCGGCGACAACGATGGTCTTTTTTTGGGATTTGGGTTGTGACATATTTTTATCCTTGCGGCTCATGCTTGTTTCAGTATCTGTGGTCACGCCATCTAAGGAAACTCCACCCCATCCAAATCCCAATATTTAACATTGTCGAATTTGAAAAAATGGCGGACTTGAGGTCCATATAGAGCTATTTCGGTGAATCTTCCTGAGACATCCAGGGATAGATCAACCTTTTCATAGATTAATTCATCATTCACAAAGATTGCCAAATAATCACCTTGAACAATCAAGAACAAAGTATTAAACCCGCCGCTGAGCGAAACCTCGCCCTCAGCAATCAAAGTCTTGTTGTCGTCTTTTCTCAAAGTCCAAGAGCCTTCATGAGAGAATTTTAGCGCATACCCCATATTTTGATCATAAGCATTGTTTGGATCGTATGGAGATCGGAAGTGAACGCCTATGAGATCTTTCGTTGAAGCATTATCCGGAAAAGAGAAATCGAATTGCAGAGAAAAATCTGTGGCTCCGAATAACCCGTTGATGGGAAAAGTAAGGCCTGGTATACCCTTATCATAGGTCACTGCATCACCAGAATTGAATTCTATATGTTCATCAATACTTAATTGACCACCCGCAATATACTCCGTGACATAACTAAATTCACTGTGTTTCCCCCAATCTGACTTTACAGTAGAAAAATCATCCTCAAAGGTAGGGGATGTTGAATTAATATAAGTCAAGAAGGGTTCGGAGAGGGTAGATGCCTCTTCCATGGGGATTGGCATTTCTTCCGTCGGGGTGGGCGTGGGCGCTTCCTGCGTGTCGAATTCCACCCCATCCAAATTCCAGAATTCGACGTTATCAATATCAATCTGTGCTCTCTCATCTTTTGTAAATACTGAAATCCGGTTAACACTACCTGAGTAAGCATTATTTTCGTGATAAGCTGCTGGGATATCATCTAAATAAACCGCAAACTGATCTCCCAATGCAAAGAGTTTAAAACTCACCCATTGGCCTACCCCTCCAACTTTAGTTATATCCACTTCTTCTATATAATTACCCTGCACTCTCCCACTACTGGCATTGATAGCCATCCAATAAAGGAGATCTTGAGGACCATTTTCCATTCGGTAATCAACGCCAATCATCGTGTTCTCGTCAGCTTCAACAACGTAGTATTCAAATTGGAGAATAAAGTCATTGGCCCCCAAAAAATCTCCTGTAAGGAATACTTCACTCCAATCTGCATCACCGGGCTGAAGATCCAAATGCAATGCCCCGTCAACTTCAAAATCTGATATATGCAAATCTTGGTTAAGTTCTCCCCAAGCTTGATTTATTTCCGAAAAATCATCCTCAAATGTTGGAGCATGCTCCGCCGCGTAAGCCAAAATGGGCTCAGCAAAAACCTGGCCTGGATGAGGTGTTGGCGTCGGCGTTGCCGTGGGAGAAGCGGTTGCCGTGGGAGAAGTGGTTATCGCAACAGTAGGTGTAATTGTAGAGGTTAAAGTGAGTGAGCTAATTGGGGTATTTGTAGGCTTCAAAAATGCAGTCCATTCCATCACCTTGGGAACAAAAATGATGCCTAATATCACCAATAAAATAGCGCCTACCGCAGGGAAGACCCAGGAGGATTTCCAAACCGGGGCCTGCCCTTTGGCCTCTACTGCTTCCACCAATAATCTCGAGGTAGATTTATAAGCCGGGTCTTGAGCAATCACCCCCTGGAGCAGCTTCACGGC
>DAOUWT010000186.1 GCA_030666985.1 Chloroflexota bacterium | reverse complement strand
TTTGCTTAATAATGCCGGTTTTGGACGTTTGATGTGGCTAGATGACCAAGACCCTGAAGATGATATTGCGGCCCAAATTCGAGTCAATGTTACAGCGGTGATCCAAGCTTCTCGTTTAGTGTTGCCCCACATGATCGAACGCCGCCACGGGCATATTATCAATATTTCTAGTGTGGCTGCTTGGGTGGCTCCGCCCACTTATAGCGTGTATGCGGCGACAAAGTTTGCCATACGTGGTTTCACGGAAGGCCTCCGCCGCGAGGCAAGGGGGACGGGTGTTCATGTCTCAGTTATTTATCCTGGGGCGGTGGCGACGGAATTTGGTCAACATGCCGGAGTTGATTGGGAGACGGAGTCTATAACGCCCAATTGGCTTTTGCTCAGCGCTGAAGATATTGCCAGAAGCATATTGCGTATAGCCAATAACAGGCGGCGAGGGCTTGTTATTCCCTGGCCCATGAAACTAGCAGTATGGTTCAATGTGCATTTTCCAACCTTTGTGGATTGGTTGTTGTCCAAGTTTTTTAGCCGAGAAGGGGGAGGTTCTACAACATGGGGGGTGACTCGAAAGTGAAACGTGATGAGTGATGCGTGAAGACGTGATGCGTGATGCGTGATGCGTGACTGGCAGACTTGCCACTTGCCACACGCAGACACGCTGGAACAGATTGTTAAAAAGAAACAGCCTCGGCGCTAGCGCCGAGGCTGTTGTAGTTAATATAAAAAGCGCAGGCATCATGCTCCCTCTGAAGTTTCCTCTGAAACTTCCTCCGAAGTTTGCTCTCGCCGTTCTTCTAAATAGTAAATTCCATCCTGAACTTGGTTGAGGACGCGCTCCAAGGCAATTTCCAAGTTAGTTAGGGTTTCTTTCACGTAGTCATCGGCTTCCTTGCGGATGTTCTCGGCGTGAACCTTGGCTTCCGCTTCAACTTGGGAGGACTTCTTCCGGGCTTGTTGGACGATGCTGTCTCGATTAACGAGTTTGTCGCTCTCTTCTTGAGCAAGGTTTTGAATCCGGTTCGCTTTTTCCTGTGCTTGGGCGACGATTCGATCTCTTTTTGATAACACTTGTTGTGATTTTCTAACCTCTTCGGGGATAGCTACCCGCATTTGATCAATGATGTCTAACATGCGATCTTCGTCCACGATCACATTGTGAGTGAATGGGATAGAACGGCTCTGGTTGAAAAGCTCTTCCAAGCGATCTACAAGATGTAATATGTCCATTTAACCCTCTCTAAATAATTACCTTAAGACTCGTGTTGCGTGAAACGTGATACGTGATACGTGATACGTGATACGTGATACGTTCCTTAGTATAGCATAAAATTAACATATTTTCTAAATAATCTACCAACAAGTTTTCTAATATCTGCGAAGTCACTCCTCACGTTTCACTCCTCACGAATCAATCCCTTAAAGATGTTTGAGGTACCACACTTTGATCTTCACCAAGTTCTGCGAAGCGTCTTTTGAGGGCTTTGTCTACAATAGCTGGAACCATCGAACTTACATCCCCACCCAGGGAAGCAATTTCCCGCACGGTCGAGCCGCTCAAGAAAGTGTGATCTTTGTTCGTGATCAGGGCTATTACCTCAATATCGGGAGCTAGACTATGGTTCGCTAAGGCTATGCGGAATTCGTACTCGAAGTCCGAAAAGACGCGCAGCCCCCGCACAATGACTAGGGCGCCAATTTCATGACAATAATCAACTGTCAGGCCGCTGTATCCGGTCACTCTGATCTTCTCTAAGCCATGTAGGCATCTTTCAACCAATTCAATCCTTTCTGCTGGCGAGAAGAGAAGCTTTTTGATTGGCTTGTCATAGACTGCCACTACAACTTCGTCGAATAAGCGTGCCGCTCGTTTAGCAATGTCAATGTGCCCGTAATGGATAGGGTCGAAAGTCCCCGGAAAAACAGCTTTTACCATAGTTACTCCATCTAAATACTTGTCTCTCTGGAGCAGGAAGCTTGCTTCAGAGCCACGCTTCACGTCTTCACGTTTCACGCCTTCAACTAATATCTCCGCCATTTTCTTCTGGCCAAATCATCTTTACTATTTTTGCAAGAGATTCGTGCTCCGGGAGTGATAACCCAGGGTCATTTTTGAAGAGTTCTTGGGCGTGCCGGCGGGCTTTTTCTATAAGCCGGATGTCTGTGAGATTTGCCAATTGCAGCTCCGAATAACCAGATTGGCGAGTGCCCAAAAATTGACCGGGGCCGCGCTGTTTCAAGTCCAAATCGGCAAGTTCGAAGCCATCATTCGTTTTGACCATTGCCAATAAGCGTTCATTTTCAGCAGCTTCGGCCTTGCCGGGAATGAGAAGACAATAAGCCTTCTCCTCTCCGCGCCCCACCCTCCCCCGGAGTTGGTGGAGTTGAGCCAGCCCAAAGCGATGCGCTCCCTCAATTAGCATGACCGTTGCCTGGGGAATATCCACGCCAACCTCGACCACCGAAGTAGAAACCAGTACTCGTGTCTCACCATCCCGGAACTTGGTCATCACCGCTTCTTTTTCATCGTCGGGCAGCCTCCCATGCAGCAAACCCAGCTTATAGTTAGGGAACACTTCTTCTTGCAAACGGGCGTGCTCTTCAACAGCGGCTTTTTCTTCGATCTTGTCACTTTCTTCCACGAGAGGATGAATGATAAAGGCCTGATACCCTTGCTCTAACTGAGCATGAATAAGACTATAAGCCCGTTCTCTTTCCTTGGGATACAAAATATACGTCTCTACCGGCTGCCGGCCCGGGGGCATTTCATCAATGACCGAGACATCCAGGTCCCCGTAGATTGTCAAAGCCAAAGAACGTGGAATAGGGGTTGCCGTCATCACCAGCAGGTGAGGGTTCTCGCCCTTTCGGCGCAGCGTCCCCCGCTGGTTTACGCCAAAACGGTGCTGCTCGTCAATCACGATTAATTGCAAATCTTTAAAATTGACATTGTCTTCCAGCAGAGCATGAGTACCAATCAGAACCTTGACCTTTCCCTTTGCCAGCCCTTCCCTAATGGCCTGCTTCTCCGCCGCCGGGGTAGCGCCAATCAACAAACGCACCTCATCTTTACTAAGCTCACTCCCAGTGCCAATTAAAACCTCGCGCATACTTTCATAGTGCTGCTCTGCCAAAATACTGGTAGGAGCCATCAGAGCCGCCTGTGCCCCGTAATGGGTCACAATTAGCATGGCCATAGCCGCTACCACGGTTTTCCCCGAACCCACGTCACCTTGCAGCAAACGGTTCATGGGATGCCCCGAAATCAGGCTGTTCCGCACATCTGCCAAGACCTTTTGTTGAGCCTTGGTTAACTTGAACGGCAGACGATTTAGCTGAGCAGCCAGCCAATAATTTGGACTCTTGAAGACCCGTCCGGTCTTACCTTGCCAGACTTGTTTCTGGTGCAGTACGCCCAGTTGAAGAGTGAAAATCTCATCGAAAGCCAGGCGGTGTTGGGCATCCTCAAGATGCTTTTCAGATTCAGGAAAATGGATGTTGCTTAAAGCCCCTGGGAGGGGGATTAAACTAGCCTTTCCCAAAATCTCTTGGGGGAGGGGGTCTGCCACATAAGGGGCAAAATCCACTACCACCTTGTGCATCGTACCCCGCATCCAGCGTTGACCCACCCCTTTAGTGAGAGCGTAAACCGGCGCAATTCTATTGGTATGCAAGAGCGTCTCATCCAGGGCTTCCCATTCGGGATTGCTCATCGTCAGGCGCCCTAAATACTGCTCCACCTTTCCAGAGAGCACAACATGCTGCGCCTGCTGAAGTTGTTTCGCGATCCAGGGCTGATTGAACCACGTCACCCTCAGAGCGCCGCTTTTATCGCTGATAATTGCCTCCGCCAACTGCATTTTCCCACTTCGCGCCGTGCGAGTAGAAGCCTTTTTCACCGTCCCAATCACCGTCACCACTTCCCCATATTCCAAGTCCCTAATAGGCTTCAATTTAGAGTAATCGTCATGCCGCCGTGGGAAATTATACAGCATCTCTTGCACCGTGGTCATTCCCAGGTGCTCTAAATCCTGGGCGCGTTTTGGCCCCACACCTTGGATTTCGGTGACAGGGGCCTGCATGTCCACCTGGGGGATGGGGGATGGCGGGGGACTCTCTGGGGCGAGCTGGGGGACTGGCTCAGGGGTGGGCGCTTCCCCAGGGGTGGGCGCTTCCTCCGGGGTGGGGCTATCCTCAGGGGTGGGCGATTCCCCCGGGGTGGGCGCTTCCCCAGGGGTGGGCGATTCCCCCGGGGTGGGCGCTTCCCCCGGGGTGGGCGCTTCCCCAGGGGTGGGGCTATCCCCCGGCGTTGGGGCTTCTTCTTTTAGCTCGGCGGCAATAGAAGGTTCACGCTGTATGCGCCGCCACAGGCCGACCAACGTCACCTTGCGCGATTCCTCGCTCAGGCGATGGTAATCCCTCAACCGGCTGCTTACCGCCTGGATAATGGGTTCTGGCAAACCATCTGCCCGCGCCTCACCTTCCCAGGAAGACAGCATATTTCGCAACCCACCCATGACTGCTTTATTATCGTAACCACGTTCAGCTTCTAATCTAAAATATTTCCGTAATTTTTGAATTGATGTTTTCATAGATACTATTTTACCACTGCTGCAAATCCTAATCCATTTGGTCCTACGTGAGTTCCAATTACCGTTGTCACATTGACCAACAAGGTATTCTCTGGCAATTCGAGGGCATAATCTGCGAGAAATTGTTGGGCGTCTTCTTTGGCGTTGGTGTGAAGTATGGCAAGATACTCCAGGGGGCCTAAATCTTGGAGTAAATCTAATAAACGTTGAATGCCTTTTTTGCGCGAGCGGGATGAGCCAAGTGCTAATACTTCTCCGTCTTTGATTTCTAAAAAGGGTTTGATGTTCAGCAACCCTCCTATACGAGCCTTTGCCCAAGAGACCCGTCCACTGCGATGAATGAATTCCAATGTATCTAGGAAGGCGACTATTTTAAGCTTTTCTTGAATATTTTGGACATGCTCCATAATTTGCTCTGAGGGTAAGTTTTTGGCAGCGGCCTTGGCGGCGGCAATGACTTGAAAACCTATTCCCAAGGAGAGTTGTTGGCTATCAACTACCTTGATTTTCTCTTTGAACTCTTGGGCTGCAATGCGGGCGGCATTGAAAATACCACTCAATTTACTGGCGATGTGAATCGAGATTATTTCTGCGAATCCCTCTTGGAAGATGTGGTGATAGAGTTCCTGAAAACTTCCTGCCGAAGGAGCGGCCGTGGTGGGGGGTGACTTCATTGTGGGCAGCCGTTTGTAAAACTCAGCCCGTGAAATACCTACTCCATCGAGTGTTTCTTTTCCCTCTATTACCAATATGGCCGGTATTTGGAAAATGTTATATTTCTCGAGCAGGTATTGGGGAATATCGGAAGTGCTATCAGTTACTATGGCCTTTTTCAAAATTTGCTCCTTTTTTGTAACTACTTTGATAATGTCACATTAGCACACTATGTCACTGCGAGGAACGTTTTTTGTGACGAAGCAGTCTCCCTGACCAAGTGGGAGATTGCCACGGCGGAAAAACGCCGCCTCGCAATGACATCTTAGTAGTTACCCTTTTTCTGGCAAATGAAACCGGCGGAAAACGCTCTCTCCGCCGGATGTTTAGCGTGAAACGTGGGGCGTGAAAACGTGAAACGTGAAGGCGTGAAAACGTGAAACGTGAAGGCGTGAAACGTGAAGGCGTGAAACGTGAAGGCGTGAAACGTGAA
>DAOUWT010000415.1 GCA_030666985.1 Chloroflexota bacterium | reverse complement strand
GTTTTTTCACGCTCGCGAAGGATCGCCAGATCCTGAGCTACAGCTTGTCAATAGAGGAGTAATCACCGTTTCAATCGGGATCTGCCGATCCCTACAGAGCAGATTAACCCTATAAGGACTTCCGCCGCCGTGTACTAGTACACTCAGGCATAAATCCTTTACTAGTTAATTCGCCCGCTCCCCAAGACCTCCGAGGTTATAAAGCCGTAAACCTCGGAGGTCTCTGGGAGAGAAACCGGTGAAGGACTTCCGCCGTCGTGTACTAGTGTAAAACCCCGTGAATTCCTAAAGACCCTATAAAATAAAACGTCGTTACTCTATTTGGCCTTTACTTTGATCGTGCGGGGCATAGATTCTTCTGCCTTGGGAACACGCAGGAAAAGGATGCCTTGCTCAATGTGAGCATTGGCTGCTTTCACATCCAACAGAGTAGGAAGTTTGATGCGGCGGTGGAATTTGCCCGTGGGGCGTTCTTGGCGCAAGTATTTCACGCCTTCTTCCTCAATCTGAGGGAATTCGCCTTGAATATCCACAACATCTTCCACGACCTCGATAGCAATATCCTCAGCCAGCAGGCCGGGAACAATCAATTCGATGACATAGGCGTCTTTTTCAACTTTAACGTTCATAGGTACGAGAACATCGCAATTGGCAATCCCGTGGTAACGATTAACGGGTGTGGTTCGGATATGACGACGGTGAGGGGCTAGATACATATTCATGATTAATTCTCCTTTGTAAAACTTGTGAATTTAGTTTGTAAGTTCAGTCATTAACTGACTCGAATTTCCGATTACGACCTCCATGATACACAAGGATTATTAGAAGAACGCTAACAAAACATAAATTTAAAATATGCAATTCATCAACAATTTATTAACGCCGCCCTTTCATGCAATTTTCTTTGCGACAAGAATCAAATATTGGCTTTCTGACGTGTAGGCCCCTTTCTCGAAATCCCCATAGAGTCCACCCAAGCGCAAGCCCGCCTCTCGCATCTCACTTACGTAGACCTCAACCGGCACGTAATAATGTTTGGTTGACATTGTTGACCGCTCCACCTGTCCATCGGGAAGGAGATGATCATAGTGCCATCTCCAAATTACGCCATCTTCTACGCTCTCATTGGCGCTGCTGGCCTGGACAGGGTTCCCCGTTTGGGGGTGAGGGAAAATCCCTTCCACGGCGGATTCCGCTGCCCCTTGGGGAAGGGATGCCAAAAGCGTGGGGTTAGGCACACTAACCGCAAACGTTCCCGCGCGGGTCAGGTGCTCCACCATCCCCGCCAAAACAGATTTGCGCTCAATGGGTCTCAGGGTGCTAAATGTGTTACATGCTAAGATGGCCGCTCCAAACTGGGTTTCCAGGTGGAGTTCGGTCATATCCGCCTGAATGAGGGATACACGCTTACGCACCGGCAAAGGCTCTCCCCCCAGGTTGAGGCGCGCCTCCCCCAGCATGGATTCGTCCCAATCTATCCCCCACACAGAAAACCCGGCCCGCGCCAAGGGGATGGTAACGCGCCCAGTCCCGCATCCCAACTCTAAGACGGTCTCCACATCCCCCGCCAACCGCTGCCAAAACGGGATATCTTCCTGATAATGTGTGTGATGAGCGTGGTATAGTTTTGCTAACATAATCTTTCTCCCAGGCGGACAAGTACGCACGCGGCAGCAATTCTAAATTTGGTTGTCATTATGAGGCGGTTTTTTTTGCCGAAGCAATCCCCCGCACCGTTGAGGAGACTGCCACGCCGAAAAGCGTCGGCTCGCAGTGACATATTGAGAATTTCTTGCCGCGCGGCGGGAGGACTCCAAGGTTGTTGGG
>DAOUWT010000303.1 GCA_030666985.1 Chloroflexota bacterium | reverse complement strand
CGAACACCCGGACTTACCTGAAGTTGAGGGCGAGGCTCTGGCGGAGTTGCGCACTCTGGCCGAGATTGTGGACTTTATGGGCGAGAGTGTCACCTCTGTCCCTAGCCCTAGCCCCAGCCCTCACCCTAGCCCTCTCCCAGGGGGAGAGGGGACTCGCACCCCTGCACCCACGCACCCTAGCACCCCTGCACCTGCACACAACATCCAAGTAAAAGAGGCTGTTCTAAAGCCGTTGCCCGCGCCGGATTTTCTTGAGTTCGAGTTCCCGGCCGGTCATTGCTGCCTAATAACGGATGACGGCGGAGATACGGCTCCCGCTCTGGCGAAAACCTTAGCAGAACAGGGTTGGCAACCCGTTCTCCTGAGTTTTCCGGAGGACGTGGTTCCCGCCCCTCGACGCACATTGCCCAAAGACGTGGCGCACCTAGGCCTTGAGAACATGACAGAAGAGCATTTGCAAGAGAAATTGGCAGAAATCGCCGCAGAGCATGGGGCAGTGAGTTCATTCATTCACCTCCACCCTCAGACAGCAGCTCAAAGCGAAAAATCTATGCTTGAATATGTCTTTCTGATGGCAAAGCACCTCCAACCCGCTCTCGCCAAAATTAATGACCACAATCAAGCGGCGTTTATGACCATCACCCGCGTGGATGGGAAATTAGGCCTCGGCGGAGAGGGTGTCGCCAATCCTGAAACGGGCGGTCTAGCTGGCCTGGCCAAAACTCTGCGCTTGGAGTGGGACAACGTCTTCTGCCGCGCCCTGGACATTGCTCCAGATATGGAGGCCGAAGAAACCGCCGCCATCATCCTCGCTGAACTTCACGACCCCAACCGGCTGCTGGGTGAGGTGGGTTACAGTGTGGACGGACGATGCACTATAACGCAGGCATGAAATGGAACGCGGATGACGCCGATTTAACGGATACACGCGGATTTTTAAAACCTTTAACGCAGAGTCGCTGAGAGGGCGTGAAAAACACGCCAAGAGAGGCGCAAAGGGTTGCCTTTTTTCTCTCTGCGACTCTGCCGCTCTGCGTCTTTGCGTTAAGTTTTTAGGAATCATTTAAGCAAAAACAACTATGAAAGCAAACACTATCAATAAATCATCACTCTTCCTCGTCAGCGGCGGAGCGAAAGGAATCACCGCCCAATGCGTACTCGAATTAGCCCAACGCCACCAATGCGGCTTCATTCTCGTCGGACGCTCAGAATACTCCGATGAGCCAGAGCCAAGCTGGGCCGCGGGCGCAGAAGATAAACGCGACTTGAATAGACAAGCCATGGAATATTTGGCATCCCTGGGCGAAGAGGCCACTCCCAAGCGCGTCAAGGGCATGAGCAAGGCCGTACTCTCACGCCGCGAGATTGGGAACACGCTCCGGGCCATCGAAGACGCTGGGGGACGGGCCGTCTATCTCAGCGCGGACGTCACCGACCTCTCCAGCCTGGAACCTGGCCTGCAAAACGCCCTCCAAAAATGGGCCGAAGACGCTAAAATCACCGGCCTCATCCACGGAGCGGGAGTGTTGGCCGACAAGCCCATTCAAAAGAAAACGGCCAAAGATTTTAATTTGGTGTATTCGGTCAAAGTCAATGGCCTGCAAAATCTATTGTCATGCACAGAGCCAGAAAACTTGGAACACCTGGTTCTTTTCTCATCCGTGGCCGCCTTTTACGGGAACGTGGGCCAAGCGGATTACGCCATGGCTAACGAGGTTCTCAATAAATTTGCCCACCAATTCCAGAGAGATTATCCCGCTTGCCATGTTTTAGCCCTCAATTGGGGCGCGTGGGATGGCGGCATGGTAACACCGGCCCTCAAACGTCTCCTCACCCGCCGGGGCATTGACCTCATTCCCCCGGACGTAGGCCCGCAGATTCTCGCCGGCCAACTCGCAGCCAAGAGCGCTGAAGACGCCCAAAACGTGCAGCTCATTGTGGGGCCTCCCCTGGCAATCCCCGCCAACGCCCCAGGCGAGGAGCTGCGCACCCACCGCGTCCGGCGGCGGCTCACCCTCCAGGCCAACCCCTTTCTGCACGACCACGTCATCGGCGGGCAGGCCGTTCTTCCATCCACCGCCGCAGTTGCCTGGGTTGGAAACACGTGCGAGCAACTCTATCCCGGCTACAAGTTTTTTCGCACCGAAAATTACAAAGCTCTCAAAGGTATTCTATTTAACGAGACTTTGGCCAACGAGTATCTTTTAGAACTCACAGAAACCGCGAAAAACGCAGAAGAGATCAGCCTCGATGCCCTCATTCAAAGCCAAACCGAAGATGGTAAATCACGCTATCACTACAGCGTAGAAATCACCTTGCGCCAGACATTGCCCGAACCTCCTTTGCTAGATAATTTCACGCTCGAAGAAAGCACCCCCATCCCAGGAGAGCGGCTTTATGAAAAACGGGTACTCTTCCATGGCCCCGCGTTTCAGGGCATACAAAAAGTTCTAAATCTAGATGAGCGAGGATTAACCACGCTTTGCGAAGTTCCAGAGGTGAGCCAGGAGGTTCAGGGTCAGTTCCCCGTCCAAACATTCAATCTCTTTGCAAGCGATGCCGCTTTACAAGGGATGTTGATCTGGGCTAATGACCGCTACGGGTACGGCGGCTTGCCGCTGAAAATGGAAAAAGGCGTCCAGTACCAGCCCATTCCAGTCGGGGAGCAAGTTTACTCCACCATGCGCGTCGTATCCAGTTCTAAAAGCAAATTAGTCTCCAATGTCATCATCCATAACGCCCAGGGACGGGTGTACAGCCAACTCAACGGCATCGAAATCACCCTCAGCGAGCGATTGAATCAGCTCTTTGCGCAAAACAGCTTGTGAAACGTAAAACGTGAAACGTGAGGAGTGAAACGTGAACTTAGTATCACTCATCACTCATCACTCGTCACGCATCACGCATCACGCAACAAGGTTAAACAATTACTATGAAAAAAATCGCCATCACCGGCCTAGAAGCCCATTTCGGAGATTACCCCAACCGGGACGCCTTTGCCCACGCCCTTTACCTTGGAGAACCCATCACAAAGGCAGAGGGGGATATCGCCCAACTCTTGCAGAGTACCATTGAGGGCGCGTTGGCGGACGCTCAAGTTGGGCCTGGGGAGCGGGTTGAGGTGGTCGCCGTGGCGGAGCCATCCCTGGCTGAGAGCGTTTTCGCCGCTTTCCCTGCGCACCAAACCCGGAACGTTCCCCCCCATCCCCAAGCCGTTTTTCAGGCTTTGGAGGATGCTGGGCAGCGTTTGGCCCAGGGAGAGGTGGACGTGGTCGTCCTGGGGGCGGGTGGAGACATTGGGGCGGGAGCGCTAGCCCTGGGCGTGGACGCTGGCCCCACGGCAAGAGCGCAGGGGTACGCGGTCGTGCAGGCCGCCGCCCCCCCAGCCCCCCGATTCCGGGGGGAGGACAAGGGGGGTTCCCCTCAGCAT
>DAOUWT010000103.1 GCA_030666985.1 Chloroflexota bacterium | reverse complement strand
TTACTAAGGGCGGCTTGTTGACAAGCTAGAAAAGTAGCTTATAATCTAAATTCAGTTAATGGTTGCACAAAGAAAAGATATATTAGGGGGGTGATGCAGACACGACATTCTTTGTGGTGAGCAATTACCTTTTTAAGGTAAAACTTGCTTCAGTTGCTTGATATCTGAAAAGGAGGTGAACGCTCAGATTTTAGGTTATCCCCTATTTTATGTAATAAGATTTTAGTTTGTATCTAATGAGGAGAAAAAAATGAAACACAAACGTTCAGTATTTTTCGTGTTTTTAGCAGTTTTGCTCGTCTTCACCTTTGCGTTCACGGCTTGTAAACCCAAGGAAGCAGTTGTTGAGGAAGAAGCAGTAGAAGAGGTAGAAGAGGCTGAATTTGTGGGCAAGATGGTTGAGGCTCCTGACTGTGATTATGGTGGAAAGATTAAGTCCATCGTCGCTGTGGATGCCTATACCGTTGAGTTCACAATGTGCAAACCCGATCCGGCCTTCCCCACTAAAGCTGCCTTTACCCCCTTCGGCATCTACGCTGAAGAGTGGTTGATGGCCAATGCGAATGAAGCCAACCAGGAAACATTGCTTTCGGCTCCTGTTGGAACCGGTCCCTTTGTTCTTGATAACTGGGCTCGCGGCGAAAGCGTTACCTTCAAGGCCTATGATGGCTATTGGGGTGACAAACCCGCTTATGACACCCTGGTCTTCCGCTGGGCTACTGAAGGCGCGCAGCGCCTGCTCGAGTTGCAGTCTGGCACTGTTGACCAGATCACTAACCTCAGCCCCGATGATTACGCGACTGTGCAAGATGATGATAGTTTGACCTTCCTGCCGGTTGCCAACCCCAACGTTCTTTACCTGGCAATGACCAACACCTTTGCCCCCTTTGATGATGTCAAGGTTCGCCAGGCCATTGCGATGGGCGTTGACCGCCAGCGCATCGTAGAAAACTTCTATGCTGAAGGTTCAGTAGTTCCCTCGCACTTCACCCCCTGCAGCCTCCCCAACGGCTGTGTCGGTGAACCCTGGTACGAGTTCGATGCCGCAGCCGCCAAAGCCCTCTTGGCTGACGCTGGCTACCCCGATGGCTTCGAAACCACAATCTACTACCGCGATGTCTTCCGTGGCTATCTGCCGGAACCCGGCCTGGTAGCAGTTGAATTCCAGACCCAGTTGCGCGACAACCTGGGCATTGAAGCCGAAGTTATCGTGATGGAATCAGGTCAGTTCATTGACGAGTCCACTCAGGGCAACCTGGATGGTCTTTACCTGCTCGGTTGGGGCGCGGACTATCCTCACGTGACCAACTTCTTGGACTTCCACTTCGCTGCTTCGAACCCGCAGTACGGCGATCCGCATCCTGAGATCTATGAAGTGCTTGAACAAGCATCCCAGATCGGTGATCCTGCTGAGGCTGAGGCCCTTTACATTGAGGCCAATAATGCCATCAAAGAGCTGGTTCCCTGTGTTCCGATCGCTAACGGCGCTTCTGCATCTGCGGCTCTGAACACTCTTGAGAACGCCCACTTCCGCCCCTTTGGCGCCCCGCTGATGGCTAAAGTTGATCCCGGCAAGGATACCTTCGTCTACATGCAGAATGCTGAACCAATCAGCCTGTACTGCGCGGACGAGACCGACGGCGAATCACTGGCCCCCTGCCAGCAGGTTGTGGAAACCTTGTTAGCCTACGCCATCGACTCCGGCAATGTTGTGCCTGAATTGGCTACTGGTTGTACGGCTAATGCAGACTCAACCGTCTGGACATGTGCCCTGCGTGAAGGTGTCACATTCCATGATGGTTCAACCTTTGACGCCAATGACGTCATCGTTTCCTGGGCTGCTGGTATTGACGCGGCCAACGAGAATCACATTGGTAACACTGGTGCGTTTGAATATTATTCGTACCTGTTTGACGGCTTGATGAACGTAGAAGAGTAATTGTTCTATGCCATCTAGCTCGTAGCTAATAACGACAACGCGA
Source organism: Chloroflexota bacterium (assembly GCA_030666985.1). Taxonomy (GTDB): domain Bacteria; phylum Chloroflexota; class Anaerolineae; order Anaerolineales; family UBA11858; genus B10-G9. The sequence continues at coordinate 6,245 of DAOUWT010000103.1, read as the reverse complement.
GATGGCGCTGCCTCTTTAAGGGCGCATGCTGTCTCGCGTTGTTTTTTGTCATTATTTTCACTTTTGGAGTAATTACTTTGACAATGTCATATTTCAAATTTGATGTTATTGCGAGTGTCGCCACAGCGCGTTTGGCGCTGCTCAAAGAGACAGAAACTTTATAGCATGTCATTGCGAACCCCGGTTTTTGGGGTGTGGCAATCTCCCTGACTACACTGTACTACTGTTAACGGGGAGACTGCCACGTCACAAAAGACGTTCCTCGCAGTGACATATGTTTCTTAGTAGGCGGCGCTTTTCCGCCGTGGCAATCTCCCCATTGGTCAGGGAGACTGCTTCGTCACAAAAAACGTTCCTCGCAGTGACATAGTGTGCTAATGTGACATTAGGCTGAGTAGTTACCTTTTGGATTGGTTTGCTTATGACACAATATGCTATTCGCCGTATTTTGTACTCGATCCCGGTTATTTTTGGGATATTGCTTGTCACATTTGTAATGGCGCGTGCTATTCCTGGCGACCCCTGCAAGGCGATGCTTGGTGAAAAAGCATCTGCAGAGGTTTGTGAGCGCTTCACCCGCGAGCATGGCCTTGATAAGCCCATCCCGGTCCAGTTTGGGGTTTACATGAAGAATATTTTCTCGGGCGATTTTGGCGATTCGATTCGCTTTAGTCGTCCTGTGACAACAATTCTCTTGGAGCGACTTCCCACCACCATTGAACTAGGTCTTATAGCGCTTTTCCTCGCTGTGCTGGTTGGTATCCCCGCGGGAGTCATTGCTGCTGTCCGCCGCAACACCGCCGCAGATGTGGGGGTAATGATCGCCGCCAACACAGGGGTTTCTATGCCCGTTTATTGGCTGGGTCTATTGCTTGCCTATGTTTTTGCGTTGTTGCTCAAAGATACTCCCTTTTGGCTGCCACCATCAGGGCGTATCTCCGCAGGCGTAACAGCCATCCCTTTTTACGAAGTCTTCCAATGGGCAGTCGTAGAAGGTACTGCCAAATACACTTTCCTAGAATTTTTTGCCAATATGTACATTCTCAATTCCATCATTTCAGGAGACTGGGAAGTATTGAGCGACGTGATCAAACATCTGATCTTACCTGCGGTGGCGTTAAGCACTATTCCTTTGGCGATTATCGCTCGCATGACCCGCTCCAGTATGCTGGAGGTTCTCCGCCAGGATTATATTCGCACGGCACGAGCCAAGGGGTTATTTGAGCGTTTCGTAATTTTGAAGCATGCTCTTCGAAATGCATTGCTTCCTGTTATCACTATTATTGGCCTACAGGTTGGGACACTTTTTGCCGGCGCGGTGCTAACAGAAACCATCTTTGGTTTTGCCGGAGTAGGGCGTATGCTCTTTGAAGCCATCACTGCTCGCGATTTCCCCATCGTGCAGGGATTTACTATTGTCATTGCGGTCGGCTACGTGGCAGTCAATCTTTTAGTTGATCTTTCTTACGTCTTCATTGACCCCCGCATCAGACTGGATTAAAAAAACATGGCTGACAAAACCAAAAACAAAAAGGTACAAAGTGACGAAAAACTTAAAGGTCTTGTGATAGGTCACGACGCCCACGCATTCATTGAATCTATTACAAAGATTGACAATGGAGATACCGACAAAGATTACCGCGCAAACTCTTTGTTCCGGCTTACCATGCGTAGGATAGTCCGTCAACGCTCAGCAGTTATTGGCGGATCAATTCTGCTTTTCTTGATCCTGGTGGCGATCTTTGCTCCTGTCATTGCTCCATTTGACCCAAACTTCGTCTTGATTGGTCACGAAGACATCAAACGACGGACTGATCCCTGTATCCACCTATTGGGGTGCCCAGAAGACCAACCACAGCACATCCTCGGCACAGACGGCAACGTCCGCGACGTGTTTAGCCGCGTCATATTCGGCACACGCGTCTCGCTTATGATTGGCTTCACCACTGTTGGATTTGCAATCATCATTGGCACGTTGCTCGGCGCGCTGGGCGGCTTTCTGGGCGGCTGGGTAGATAACATCATCATGCGCGTCATGGATGTACTGCTAGCCTTCCCCTCACTACTCTTAGCAATTGCCATCGTCGCCGTGCTGGGACACGGGTTGCAAAACGCGCTTTTAGCAATCGCAATTGTAGCGATTCCTGTCTATGCACGCGTCGTGCGTGCCAGCGTACTCTCCGTCAAAGAACAGGAATTTGTCTCGGCATCGCGTGCGCTGGGCGGCAGTTCCGCGCATGTTCTCTTTCGCCGCGTCCTGCCTAACGCTGTGCCGCCGCTAATTGTACAAGGCACACTCGGCATTGCTACTGCTATCCTTGACGCGGCTGCGCTCTCATTCCTCGGCTTGGGAGCCCAACCTCCAACGGCAGAATGGGGCACAATGCTCGGTTCGGAACGCAACCAGATATTCACTGCGCCGCATCTGGTCTTCTTTCCCGGTTTGGCAATTATGATTACAGTACTAGCATTCAACCTCTTAGGTGATGGACTTCGCGACGCGATTGATCCACGCCTTAAACAATAAGCAGGCGGAGAATAAAACGTGACAAAGGATATAGATCAACCTTTACTAAAAGTTCGTAACCTAAAAACCTACTTTTTCACCGATGATGGTGTAGTAAAAGCCGTAGACGGAGTCGATTTCGAAGTCAACCCCGGCGAAATTCTCGGGTTGGTTGGAGAATCAGGCTGTGGAAAAAGTGTAACATCTTTCTCTGTCTTGCAACTAATTGATGCGCCTGGAAGAGTTGTTGGCGGCGAAATACGTTTCGAAGGCCGCGATATGCTCAAGCTCTCTGAGGTAGAGATGGTTGAGATGCGAGGCAACTTAATCTCAATGATATTTCAGCAGCCGCAGAGCAGTCTTAATCCTGTTTTTACTGTCGGCGCACAAATTGCCGAAGTTTTCCAAATTCATAAAAACGTCAAAAAAGAGGCGGCTTGGGATGAAGCAGTCAAACTTCTAGAGTTAGTTGGCATTCCAGATGCTGAAAAAAAGGCAAAATCTTACCCACACGAGATGTCCGGAGGGCAAGCGCAACGGGTAATGATTGCCATGGCTCTAGCCCTCAAACCTAAATTGTTGATCGCGGACGAGCCGACCACCGCGCTAGACGTAACTATCCAAGCTCAAATTTTAGACCTGATCCTTGGCTTGCGAGATAAGATGGGCACATCGGTCATTCTTATTACCCATGACCTTGGTTTAATTGCAGAAACCGCAGACCGCGTCGCGGTTATGTACGCCGGGCAAATCATCGAGCAAGCAGAGATAATAAGCATTTTTAAAAACCCCATGCACCCTTATACACAGGGTTTGATAGGTTCAGTTCCCGTTTTGGGACAGGTACAAGAACTCCTCGATGTGATACCGGGCTCTGTGCCTAATCTAGTCAATATGCCGCCTGGGTGTCGTTTTGCCCCCCGCTGCAGATCTCGCCAAGAGAATGATCTTGAAATTTGCAACCGTCTTGAACCCGATTTTATAACACTGGAAGATGGTCATACTGTGCGTTGTTGGCTCTACCAGGACGGCGAAAACCATGTTGCGCCATTGAAAACAGGAAAATAAAGAGATAATTCTATGAGCGAAAATTCAACTAATACAGAAAAACAAGAACTTGTTCGCATTCAGAACCTCGTTAAGTATTATCCGGTCAAAGGCGGTGTTTTTCGACGTGAAGTAGCACAAGTAAAAGCCGTGGATGATGTCAGCTTTTCAATCTCTAAAGGTGAAACACTCGGTCTTGTAGGCGAATCGGGTTGTGGCAAGACTACAGTCGGGCATACCATGTTGCGACTACTGCCTCAAACTAGGGGGTCTGTCGAATTTGACGGTGTTGATGTATTCAGCCTTAAGGGTGCAGAATTAAAAGAAATGCGACGCAAAATGCAAATTGTATTTCAGGACCCTTATGCTTCGCTTGACCCACGTTTGCCAATTGGGGAGTCAGTTGCTGAGGGTGTTAGAATTCATAAACTGGGCAACGCTCAAGAACGTAGAGAGATTGTCATGGAAAACCTGCATAGGGTTGGATTGCAAAGTTACCATGCAAACCGGTATCCGCATGAATTCTCTGGCGGACAACGACAGCGGATTGGTATTGCCCGCGCATTAGCCTTAAAACCGGAATTCATCGTCCTTGATGAACCGGTCTCCGCGTTGGATGTTTCTATTCAGGCCCAAGTACTTAACATTTTAAGAAACCTACAAAAAGAACTGGGCTTAACTTACCTTTTCGTGGCACACAATCTCGCTGTTATAGAGCATATTTCTGACCGTGTAGCCGTCATGTACCTCGGTAAAATCGTCGAAATGGCACCGCGAGACGAATTGTTCAGCAATCCCCAGCATCCTTATACAAAAGCTTTAATGTCTGCCATCCCAATCCCCAAACCTACTCAGAAACGGGAACGCGTCATTCTCGAAGGCGATGTGCCTAGCCCGCTTAACCCGCCCCGGGGTTGCCGTTTCCATCCCCGCTGCCCAATCGCCCAAGAGCGTTGTTCCATCAAAGAACCAGCCCTCCGCGAGATAACGCCAGGGCACAAAATAGCCTGTCATTTCGCCGGGCAGACTTGAAATTCCCCTTGAGCTTGTTTGGTAGAGTAGCCTCTTGCTGCTGCATGGTGAGAGGCTTCTGTTTTTAAACTAGTACACGGCGGCGAAAGTCCTTTGGGGGTTTGTAGAACGATTTTCAAATCGTTTGGTGGAGCAGGCGACTTGAAAGTCGCATTACGATACCCTCGACGAATTTACGCCGCGATGTACTAGTACCTAATCCCTGATTCCTGATCACTAGTCCCTATTTTCGCTTTAGGTTAATTGACATACTCACTTCCCCCGACTACAATAGAGAGAGCATGTAGAGTAGTCTTTCGAGGAGGCATAATGAGCGACTGGCCTGGTAAATATATCATTGGATTGACCGGTAACATTGCGACGGGCAAGAGTGTTGTCAGAAAAATGCTGGAACATTTGGGTGTGTATGGCATTGATGCTGATGCCTTGGCCCACCGGGCGATTATGAAAGGCGCTCCGGGGTATCAACCAACTGTGGAGGCTTTTGGACAATGGATTTTGGCCGAAGATGGTCAAATTGACCGGGCTAAATTGGGCAAAGTGGTTTTTGCAAATTCGGGAGCGATGGCTGTTTTGGAGGATATCGTTCACCCTATGGTTAGGCAGGCCGTGGATGTTTTGGTACGTCGTGCCAGTCAGCGGGTTGTTGTCATTGAGGCCATCAAGTTGCTGGAAACCGATTTACATACCCTGTGCGATCAGATTTGGGTGACTCAGGCAACACCTCAAAAGCAGTTGGCGCGTTTGGTGCGAAAGCGCAAAATGACATTAGAGGACGCCCAACAGCGGATTGGCGCCCAAGCTCCGGTGAGGGATAAGCTCAGGGCGGCGGATGTTGCGATAGAGAACTCTGGAACCTTCGAAGAGACTTGGAACCAGGTCAGCAAGGCTTGGAAGATTGTCCCGAAAGCTCCTTTGGAAGCTGCCCCCGCCCCTCCTCCTTCCACCAAACAACTGACCGTGCAGCGTGCCACTCCGAATCAAGCGGAACGGATTGCTTCTTTTATAACCGAGCAGAGTTCTGGGAAGCGGCGGATGACGCGCTCGGATGTGATGGCGGCTTTTGGCGAGAAGGCTTTTTTGTTGCTGCGAGCTGGGGAAGAAGTAGGAGGGTTATTGGGTTGGCAGGTGGAAAACTTGATCACGCGGGTAGATGATGTGATTTTGAAGGAAGGTATCTCGCCCACAAAGAGCATGAAGGTGCTTGTAGAGACTATGGAGAAAGCTTCACTCGAGTTACAAAGTGAAGCTTCGCTGCTTTTTTTGTCTCCAACGATTGCTCAACATGAGAAGATATGGAATGGTCTGGGATATAAAGCGCGGACGGTTAAAGATTTAAGTGTGAGGGCGTGGCAGAATGCGGCTATGGAATCTATGCTTCCGGGTACGGTACTCTTTTTTAAGCGTCTTCAAGAACACCGTATTTTGCGCCCTATGTCATAAGCTTGGGGAGTTCCCAAAATCATCCGGAAACTTGTGTTGCGTATTGCGTGTTGCGTGTTGCGTCGCTTTGCGTGCCTCGGCAAAAATTGCTCTCCAAAATGTAATACGTCATGTAACTACTCAGGTGTCATTTCGACCCGCTCGCCGTGCGTGCTTCGCATGCGTGTCTACGGCAAGGGAGAAATCCTGCATTCGACAACAAAGATTTCTCCTCGTT